>CAYOEI010000079.1:0-2634 GCA_964402825.1 uncultured Hyphomicrobiaceae bacterium | reverse complement strand
TCGACCCGCAATGGGGGTTTTCTGCTTTCACCCGCCGGGTGACAAGGGGCGCGTCTGTTATGATGTGTGTATGGCATTGATTCTTATAGCAGAATCGAGTGGAACCGTCATCATATCGACTATTCATCTGGGAAATGGGGGCTAAAAAGATTCTAGTGCTGCTGAGCATCGCGAAAGCGGTAGATGCCGTTTTCCGACCCATCGAACATTTCCGGGATATCTGGATGGCGCAGCGGTTCGCCTGAATCGTCCCGAAGCAGGTTTTGCTCCGAGACATATGCGACATATTCGGTCTCATCATTCTCGGCAAACAGATGGTAGAAGGGCTGGTCCTTGCGCGGCCTGAGATCAGCCGGGATGGATTCCCACCAGTCCTCGGTGTTGCTGAATGTCGGATCGACATCGAAGATAACGCCGCGAAACGGGTAAACCCTGTGCCGTACAACTTGGCCAATCTGGAATTTCGCTTGTCTTAGCATTTTGTGAAACAGCACTTAAGTTTTGTGTGAATTTTACCCAGTACACTTATCCCGCGCCTGTCCAATCCGTGTCAACCTGCGCCTTGCGGCAAATCGAAGCCATATAACTCGGCGCGCTCGGGATCCTTTTCCGCCACCAGCCTGGCCAGATCAACAATTACTTTTGCCTGTTTCCATGTGGCGTCATCCTGCATCTTGCCCTCGATCATGACTGCGCCTGTGCCATCGGGCATGGCGTCGAGTATCTTGCGCGCGAAGGCAACTTCGTCCAGATCGGGGCTGAAGACGCGTTTTGCAATCTCGATCTGGCTTGGGTGCAGAGACCAGGCGCCGAGGCATCCTTGAAGGAAAGCATTCCGGAATTGCGCCTCGCAGGCGGCCTCATCGGTGAAATCCCCAAACGGACCATAAAAAGGTTTGATGCCGTTGGCGGCGCATGCATCGACCATTTTTGCAATGGTGTAATGCCAAAGATCCTGCTGGTGAAACGCACGGCTGTCTTCGCCGGTATCGTCGGCCAGGACTCCATATGAAGGGTGACCGCCGCCGACCCGCGTTGTTTTCATGCCGCGCGAGGCAGCAAGATCGGCCGGCCCGAGGCTCATGCCGTGCATGCGCGGGCTGGCCGCGGCAATGGCTTCGACATTCTTCACGCCTTCGGCAGTTTCGAGAATGGCGTGGATGAGTATCGGTGCGGTTACGCCGTGAGCGGCCTCGAGCTGAGCCAGAAGCTGATCGAGATAGTGGATGTCCCAGGGTCCCTCGACCATGGGCAGCATGATCACATCAAGTTTGTTGCCAACAGCGGCGATGAGCTGGGTCACATCATCAAGCGCCCAGGGGCTGGCGAGTGTGTTGATCCGCGTCCACAGGCCGGTGGAGCCAAAATCATTCGTTTGAGCCAGCTCGATAAAACCCTCTCGCGCCGCCGTTTTCGCATCAGCCGGAATCGCATCTTCCAGATTGCCGAGCAGCACATCGATCTTGCCGGCAAGCGAACCGGCCTTGGATCGAATTTTCTCGATATGCGGCGGTATGAAATGGATCATTCTCTCCAGCGTTACCGGAAGCTCGCGTAAAGGCGCCGGAGCGCCGATGGCGAGGGGTTCAAAGAATTTCCTGGGGAGTTTTCCTGATGCAGTCATTTTTTATGTTCCTGATCCTGGTGAGTATAAGTGTGTTAACGCGCCTCATACGAAGCGTTTGTTGGCCCACATGAATTGTCCTGGAGTTTCGCGAATCCATTCCTCAAACTGTTTTTGTACATTTGCCGTGATGAGCCGGATATCTTCTTTCTCATCATCGGTTCGCGGCACCTTGATCTCAATGACGTTGACCCGGAAGCGGGATTGTTTTCCGACCCGTACACAGCGCCCGATCCACATCCGCGCATTCAACCGCCGCACCAGCAGGGCGGGAAAGGGTGAGAATTTCACGTCCTGGCCGAAAAACGGTACGGCAACTCCGTTCTTGTCATAAAGGTCGGCGACGAAACCAAGCGACGCTGTGTCATGCTTGCCGCGCTCGCGCAGAAAACGCCCCAGCAGGCGCGCGGTTTGAAAGCCCGCCGATTTGCTCTTCGTCCTGCCCTTGCCCTTGCCGAACAGGCCTCCGGGGAACAGAAGTTTGCGTTTGTCTGCAAGATAGTCATCGACATACGGGTTTTTGACAAGACGGTAGACGGCGGCGGTTCTTGAACCGGCCATGGCCAGCGGCCAGCTTGCCAGCTCCCAGTTGCCCATATGTAATGTCGCGGCGATAGTGGCGCCCATCTTGTCCTTGTAGCGCATCACCATCGGAAGATTCTCGATCTCAATATACTTGTCCGGGTCGGCCAGAATGCGGTCTATCAGCATGGCCTCGATTATCACCCGGCCGATATTGTCCCAATTCTCCATGGCGATCTCTTCGCGCTCTTCCAGAGATTTTTCCGGATAGGCGATTGCCAGATTGGCCAACGCGTTGCGGTGGCGGCGGCCGCCGCGGGCGATCTTTTGCGTGATCCAGGCGGAGATGTCGGATGCCGTGTCGAGCGGGAACAGCCGCACAATGCCGATGAGGAGGCGCAACAGCGCATATTCGAGCCAGTGCCTGATGTCGAGAAGCCAATACATAAGGTTTCATTTTCTGAAGTTGTTCGGATGGGCGCAAGGGG
>CAYOEI010000078.1:0-2961 GCA_964402825.1 uncultured Hyphomicrobiaceae bacterium | reverse complement strand
TGGTGCGCTCTACGTGTTCGTGGGTGGCTGGTTGGCTTTCTTTCCGCCCACCGGCATTATTTCGCTGACGGTGCTGCTGGCATTGACGTTTCTCATGCATGGCCTGCTTGAGGCCGGCATGGCGTTCCGCCTGCGTCCGCTCGAGGGCTGGGTGTGGATGCTGGTCGCCGGCATCGTCGCCATAGCCGCTGGCATTCTGATCATTGCGAAGCTGCCGAGTTCGGCGGTATGGGCGATCGGCCTGCTGGTTGGCATCAAAATGATCTCGTCGGGCTGGGCATACTTCTTCCTCGCCCTCGCTGTGGGCAAGAAAGCCTAGCTAACCGGACTGCGAATGTCCGTTATTGGCACTTTGCAGCCGGTCTCTGACCCGCCGATATAGGGCTGCTGTCAGGTGTAGAACTGCCATTGGATGCTGGTTTGGCTGCTATGCGCTCAGGAACTGCCGTTCCGGATGCCTGGCATTTTCGGCTCAAGTTGACCCTAAACCGCCTCTTCCAAAGCGAGGCTCTTCAGCCCGATCCGACCAATGCTTGTGGCGGCCAACGCAATCGCAGGGCTGACCACGTAGAGAAGCGTGACCCGCGCGGGGATGACAACAAACTACGGAAATACGGAGCTTGACAATGATGCCCGATTAGAGAAGCGGACCTTAGCTACGCATGGCGGAACCTCCCGTTTGTATAGAAAGAGCAAGCCAGGTATCAACCAAAGGCACTTAACTGCGTTCTAATTTTTGGAGCGCAACTTTTTTCGAGAAATGAGATGACCACCTTAACCGACCTCAAGGATATCAAGGCTGCCCGCGCCGAACTCCCGAATTACATCCGACGGACGCCGATCATTCCACTCGCCCGTGAGTCAGCCGAGATCGGGAGCGAGAGGTGCTTTCTGAAGTGCGAAAACCTCCAGGTGACAGGCGCTTACAAGGTTCGAGCCGCCTTCACCGTGCTCAATTCCTTGCCAAAGGCTGCCCGCAGCAAAGGTATTGTCCTTTCATCCTCAGGAAACTTCGCCCAAGCATTCGCCTATGTGGGACGCATGATGGGCGTGCCCATTACCGTTGTCATGTTGGATCAAGCGAGCGCGTACAAGGTCCAGGCAACGCAAGGCCACGGCGGTGAGGTCTATTTTTGCGGCACGGAGGCTGCCGCACGCCAGTCCACTGTCGAACAACTCGCCGTCGATCGTGGCATGACCGCGATCGATACTTGGGAAGAGCCCCCGATCACGGCCGGTCATGGAACAATGGGGCTAGAGATTGTCGAGGATTTCAGTGATGTGCAGCAGGTTTTGGTTCCGGTGTCGTCCGGTGGCGGCGCGGCGGGAATTGCCACGGCGGTGAAGGAAATGCGGCCCGACGTCAAGGTAATTGGCGTGCAACCTGAGCGCGCCAACGCTGCCTATGTGTCGCTTGAACGTGGCAAGTTGACGACTATCGATTATTGGGATTCGATTGCGGACGGGCTTTCGGCCGTTCGGCCCGGGGCGTTCCCTTTCCGTCATATTCAGCACTATCTCGACGAAATTGTGCTGATTAGTGAGGAAGATATCGCCAACGCTTTTTGCACGCTTCTCGAGCGCGTCAAGATTGTCGGCGAACCGGCGGGTGTGACCGCTGTAGCGGCGTTTCTTGCGGGCAAGGTCAATAGATCGTTGACCACAGTCGCCATGGTCACTGGTGGAAATGTCACCACCGAGACGATGCAGCGGCTTTTGGTAATGGCGGAGCGTTCATAAATTTCCGGATCTGCCAGGCCGCATACCGCTCCAACCTGAGTTGAACGAAGTCTGCTTATGATCCAATACGGACACATGAAAAACCCTAGCCCGAATTTGGCCAATACAAATTAGGTCAGACCCCTGCGCGTTCCCAGACTGTATCTTCATCGAGCGGATAAACAGGCCGAGGGAGACCATGCCATTGGATCCGCTCGAGAACCGGCGATGTTAACCCCTCTGTGTCGATCTCGAAGACCTGATCAGGCGTGAACCAGGGTCGGAAGCCCGCGCGAAAATGGCCCCGCGATTTTACCGCTACCGTGTGCGCTGCGCCGATGTCAAAACCGAACATCTCGAAGAAGATTGGGTCAGCCGTTTGATATCTGTTTGAAATCACGATGGCGGTAACGCCTCCGATCCGGAGGGCCGCGCATTTGCCCAAATGCAGATTACGGCCGGCATAGATGCCCAGCCGTCCCATGATGTCGCCCTCGTGCAGACCGACAACCTCGGCATCCGCCTCAAAGGGTTTGTCGCAACTCACACCAGGATGGCTGTTGAATTCTGCTCGAAACCGGCCCCCAAGACCGGCCCCATGGGCGCGCGCCGCCAACGGTGGATCAAAAAAACTGCCTATGAGCGTATTCTCTACACTTGCATTTGCCAGCGCCGCCAGCAGTTCGGTTGTGCGGCCTGTTCCGCCACCGCCGGGATTGTCGCCGGAATCAGAGAAAATCACGGGGGTCCTGTCAGTGTCGAGCGCCATGGCGACGGCTTTGGCAATCGGCGTCAGCTCCTTCTTAAACCGGGCGCGCATGGCCCAGGCCATCTGTGCGATTTCGTCTGCGAGCGCTTCGGCCAGGGCAACATCATTTCGCGCCGTGACGACTATGGCAACACCGTTCTTGGAGGTGTCCGAGAAGACGAATCCTCCAAAGATCGAAACATTGACGATGCCGCCTGCATGCTCCGCCTGACGGCGTTGGCCATAGTTGATCAAGTCCGAATAAGGTCCCGACTCCGTCAGCAGTGAAACCGAGGCAGGCGTCAGGGGCAGCCGGATAAATGCCGATTTGGGTTGCCAAGCGCCGGCCAGCATCATGCGCAGCGCCAGTGCCGCTTCCTCGCCCCGCTCGATCATGTCCACATGCGGATTGGTGCGATAACCGACGATAAGATCGGATTCCTCCACCATGCGCTCGGAGATATTGGCGTGAAGGTCGAGGGTGACGATAATGC
>CAYOEI010000077.1:0-3089 GCA_964402825.1 uncultured Hyphomicrobiaceae bacterium | reverse complement strand
ATCAGCCCTTCAGATGACCTCAAGTTTGACCTCGCCGACGAGGTGGCCTGCCCCACGAAGCGATACCAGTTTCTAAGTTAGAACCCGGCGCAATCTCCTGCCTAGCCTTCAATGTCCGCTTTTGGCACTTAGCGGACATTTTGTGCACCCGGCCGTATGTCCGCTTCCGGGGGTAAAGCGGACATCCCTGACTCACGCTCCCATGTCCGCTTTTGACCCAAAGCGGACATTCGCGAGCAATGCCGCCGTGCGCCGCCGATCTGCACAACTGGCACCGGAAGCCATGCTCTTACCCCTTCGACTGGGCGACGGACCCATGCTGGTCTGGTTTTTAGCCGGTCGCAGGTAAAGCTTTGATGGCTCGCCGCATGCTTGGGCCGAATGAACCGTCGATGGGGCCATCATAGACGCCGGCATCGCGCAACAGCCGCTGGAACTCGCGGCGGAACTGCTTGGTCATCTGTTTGAACGAAAAATCGTAACCGGCCTTAACGCCCGTGAGCACCCATTCCGCCGCTTGGCGCGGATCCTTTTCCACGACACGGCCGTTCGCATACATCACGCCGAGACGGGCCATGGCGATCGCAGCGCCCTTGTCGGCGGCCTTGCGGAACCAGCGCACCGCTTCCGCCTCATCCTTTGCCACCCCATCATGGCCGTTCTCATACACCACGCCGAGATGGAACATGGCGTTCGCATCGTCCTTGTCGGCGGCCTTGTGGTACCAGCGCACGGCTTGCGCGTCATCCTGCGCCACGCCACTACCGTCAAGATACACCCGGCCGAGACGGCGCATGGCGATTGCATCGCCCTTGTCGGCGGCCGTGCGGTACCAACGCACCGCCTCTGCCTCGTCTTTGGCGCTTTGCAGGATTCGGACTGTCCCGCGCTACGAAGCGGTACCCGTCTCTAGGCTAGAACCCGGCGCTCATTTGCCAGCGTCCGGACTGGCTGGAGCGTAGCGTAAATCTGGAAAGATACTGACAGCACGATAATCTCTGGAGCCGGTGGGCGATAGCCGAGTTGCGAGCGACGATGTCCGCTAAGTGCCATGTGTGGACGGCTCCTCTTGGATCGTGGTGGCTTCAACAGCAACCACATCGTGGCACTCAGATGCCGGGTCAGGAGCCGTCCACAGCATCAAAAGCAGAGATTCGAGGCGCCAGCACTTAGCGTGGCCGGAGTTTGCCGTCGCCCCCAGTCTCATGTATCAGCGTCGGCATCGTTTAGATTTCTCGACGCGCTGGATCAGTCTAATGTTCTGTCGGTCTATTTCTGACAGTGGCAAGTCATCCTGTCTATCGTACAAGCAGCCAGCGTTTCCAAAGGCTTTGATCGCGCGTGCCGTCTTGAAGCAGTAGCCAGCTGGCTTGAAGATGCTGTTGCGTTGATGCCAAAGGTCCGCACAGCTGTTCGAGGCCAGGGCGTCAGGTTCGAGGAGGGTCGCATCGGGCTCTTGAGAGGAACCAGCCGGGATTAGGAACAAGACTTCAAGGTCTTTCTTTGGAACGAAGTTATTTGCTTCCTTTTCGAACTGGGTGGGCCCGATCTTTTTCACTCCACTGCCGCAGAAGCTGACGAAGTTATCTGGGGTTCCTTTGTCGACCACTAGCCGGTAGGCACCTATAGGACCGGACCAATTCGCGCCGGTCGTTAGGATGTATGAGAGCCATCGGTTAATGTAGGTCTGGCCATGCTCCAAGGACCTCAGTAGTTCCTCGTCGATACAATACGTACGCCTGTACTCACGGGGGGAAGCCCTTAGCGCCTCAACGCTGCTCAGAGCAACAGTGTTTCCTACGACAGGTCTATATCGGTGATCGATTACAAGTTGGGTCCGGGCTGGGAATACCTGCTGCCAGAAATAAGAAATCTTGAGCGTCCAGTTTGGCGAAATCCACGTTTCTGGTGAATCGCTCTCACCATCGTTGCTCAAATAGTGGACGAGGCCGTGTTGTAGGAGTTCGTCCTGGGCGGGCTTTGGCAGCTTATGGAGTAACTCCTTCGCTACCCAAGGGTCAAGTGAGATACCAAGCCGTTTCAAGACATTGGTTCGGTCCACTCCGTTTGCAATCGCCTTTCGCTCGACCTGGGTCTTAACTCTAACGCCGTCGACACTCGTACTGAATTTCAGTTCTTCCTCTGCATCCCGAACGTATCTGAACTCTAGATCGCCGTCGTCATCGCCCTCAGATGAAGGGGAGGGGATGTCCGGCATCGGAAACGCTACGATCGTCCTCACATCGTTGGCGGACTTGTTATAGAAGCGATAGCGTACTCTGACCTCATCCATGGAGAGGTAGAGGTCTTCAGACCTCATTTCGATGTTCGCGCTCCGCCTGAGCACAAGCCCACCGATCCCCAGCTCTGCCTCAGTGTCGTTTGCTTGTGCTGGTGAAAAGTTGGGTAGTAGCAAGACGAAAACGACGGTTGCCCAAAGAGAACGATGCAGCATTTGTATTCCGAAGCTATTGCCAGGGCACTAAACGGAAGACCAGCTTATCACGACAAAGGCAATGATAACCGCGATGTTGATGGCTATGGCAAGAATCCACCCGATAAGTTAAAGCGTATCCCAGGCCAGGTCGCTCAAGCCTTCGCGCACTTCTTTGATGACGGTTTCCAACATGATTGCTACCCTACTTGCTACCGATGCCCCTCATATTCGTGGTGCGCAACGTATGCGCAGTAGATGTTGGTCATCACGCAATTGGCCCCTTCCCGTGTTTGATGAACAGCATGTTGATGGCGTCCGCCATGAGCTTCTGCACCGGGGTCTCCCGCTCGGCGGCGAGAGCTTTTGGCTTGCCCCTCGGAGCGATACCAGTTTCTAAGTTAGAATCCGGCGCGATCTCTTATCTGGGCTTGATGTCCGCTTTTGGCACTTAGCGGACATCTGAGCCGCCTCTGAGAATGTCCGCTATTGGGGGTAAAGCGGACATCTCTGATCGCCGCTCGAATGTCTGCTTATGACCCAAAGCGGACATCGGAGCGGAAGTCAGATATGGCCGCGCTTGATGGCTGCTCCTGACCCGTACCGGAATTTGATGGCTAGTGGCCATCTTTGTAATTTGCCAAAATTGACCCAA
>CAYOEI010000076.1:0-4097 GCA_964402825.1 uncultured Hyphomicrobiaceae bacterium | reverse complement strand
TGCACCTTGGTGCACAAATATAAATTCCAGGCCCGGCGGTCAGCAGGGTCACGGCGGCGCTCGACCCAGCCCTTCGCCTCCAGGCGGTCGATATGCCGGCCAAGGGTGATGGTCTCGATTTCAAGGATTTCAGCAAGCTCGGTCTGGTTGATGCCTTCGCGGCGGCGCAGGCGCGCCAGCACGCGCCATTGGGCGCGGGTCAGGCCAAGGCTGCGGGCGCGGGTATCAAAGCGGGCGCGCACGAGCCGGGAAGTGTCGCCGAGAAGAAATCCCAGCGAGCGGGTCAGATGCGGGTCGGTGGTCATAAAAGGAATATACTAACCTAGCTTATTATATGCCAGCTTTAAATTATCTGATGGTTACGGACTAATGGAGTATTCATCTTGGTTTTTTATGATTACTGGCCCACGCTGTAATGCTTGGTCTACGATTGACGGATTATTTTGCCCCGCCGGTGAACCTTTTTCGCGCCCGCCGCGACTAAGGATACATAAGGCGACCGGCAACGGAGCCTGGAAATGTCGAATACGGATCCGGACAGGGACCTGATTACGCGAACAGCCGCGAAAGATCGTGCGGCGATGCACGCCCTTTTTGCGCGCCACAATGTTCGGGTTTTCAGATTTCTCATGGGCCGGGTACGCAACGAAGCGGTTGCGGAAGAGTTGACCAATGAAGTGTTTCTCGATGTCTGGCGCCATGCTGGACGCTACGAGGGGCGCTCGGCGGTTACCACCTGGCTGCTGGCTATTGCCCACAACAAGGCAATGAGTTTGTTGCGCAAGAAACGTGAAGATGAATTGGAGAATGAAGTAGCAGAGCAGGTGGCCGACGAGAGCGATAATCCCGAACTCAGCGCTCAAAAGCGCTCAAAAGGGGACCTAATGCGCGAGACCATAAATGCTCTGTCAGACGAACACCGCGAGGTTATCGACCTCGTTTACTACCATGAGAAGTCCGTTCGCGAGGTCGCCGAGATTGCCGGTATCCCCGAATCGACAGTGAAGACGAGAATGCATTATGCCCGCAAGCAGCTGGGTGAATTGATGAAACAGGCAGGGATTGATCGAGGCTGGCCATGAACAATAATGAGAATCAGATTAGCGAACGCGAGGCCATTGAGTCCATGCTGCCCTGGTATGAGCGCGGCCAGCTCGCTGCGTCCGACGCCAAACGTGTTGAGGAATATCTCGCCGCTCATCCCGATATGGCGAGCCAACTCGCCCTTATCGAAGAGGAACGCGCCGAGGCTGTATTGCTGAACGAGACGCGTGGCGCGCCTCGCGCCGGGGCTCTGAACCGGCTGATGGACTCAATCGAGGAGCATGAGGTGAACAATCCCTCGCTCGCCAGCGCCAAGATCGCCCTTTGGGACTGGGCCTCTAACTTGCTGGGCGCACCTGTCCCCGCGCGCATGCAGTGGGTGGCCGTGGCGGCAGCGGTTCTGATCATCGTGCAGGGTGTTTCGCTGGGCGTGCTCATGACCTCTGGTACGCAGCAGGGTGCGGGCTACGAGACGGCGTCAGGCCCAAGCCAGGCCGTCACGCCGGGAACGTTTGCCCTTGTGCAGTTTACTGACGATGCCAGCTCCGAGGATATCAATGAATTCCTGATGAAAATGGGTTATATTATTGTTGATGGACCCAAGCCTGGCGGAGTGTACAGGGTCCGTATTTCGGACGATGTTCTGGAAGAAACGAGACGCGACACTATATTGAAGGAAATGCAGTCGCAGCATGATGTTATAAACTTTGCCGCTCCAGCGGAGTAAGGGGTCATGATGTTTTTAGAAAAATATCCGCTTAGGCTCACTCCTGGCACACTGTTAGCTTTGTTTGCGTTTGTGCTCATATCGGCCAGCGCAGGGCAGGCGAAAGCTGGAAATACCAGCAAATTTACAAGGAATTTAGAATTGTCTGGCGGTCCGCGGGCCGTGACACCCATCGGTCTCTATGGACAAACCCCCACGCTCGCCGGTGTGAAAAAGCGCAAATCACCAATAGCGGGAGGTTCTTACCTTTCGGGCAGAAAATTTACTTCCGAATATAACCGGAAACCTCCCACATATAACCGAAAACCTCCCACGCAATCGTCTGGTGGTTATAGAGGCGTTAGACCAAGCGTCGGCATTTCGATCGACGTTGGCAGGCTCATACAACAAATGCAGAAGCCGCCGCCGCCGCCGAAGAAAGTCTATACTAAGCCGAAGAGAAAAAAGAAAACCAGCACAGCGCGGCGCAGGCCTCCGCGCAAGCATGTGCGCCCGCCGGCGCTGAAAATCATCCCGCAATTTATTCCGAATGAGATTCTGGTGTTTGTCACATCGGATCAGGCAGGCACCCTCGGCGCCGAGTTGGCCGCCACCTTTAATTTGAATGTCGTGGAAACGGTCCCGGTGGCGTTGCTCGAAGGGAGCATCATCAGGTTCCGGTATCCCGATAACCGCCCGTTGCGCGATGTCATAGCCTCTCTCACTTCCGACCCCCGCGTCTCTCAGGCCCAGCCCAACAATTATTATCACCCCGTGGCGAAGAAGAAGAGAAAGACGCGTTCAAAAAAACCAAACCCCCAATATGGTCTGGCGAAATTGAGTGTTGGCCCTGCGCATAAAATCTCTCAGGGGCGCGATGTGAGAGTTGCGGTCATTGACACCGGCATCGACGCGCGTCACCCCGTGCTGTCGAAGTCAATAGCGATGTCTTTTGACGCCGTGGGCGATGGCAAGAAAACCGTGGACAGGCATGGGACGGCAATCGCCGGACTGATCGCCGGGCAGGGCAAGGTTAAAGGCGTTGCGCCGCTCTCAAAGCTGCTGGCCGTGCGCGCCTTCACCATGCACCGCGAATATAACAAGCCGATGACCAGCGGCTTGATTCTGCTGCGCTCGTTCGACTCGTCATTTGCCAACAAGGCGCGACTCTTCAATATGAGCTTTTCCGGCCCATACGATCCGCTGGTCAAGAAAGCGCTTGAAAGCGCCTATGAGAAAGGCGTGATCCTGGTGGCCGCAGCCGGCAATGGCGGAGCAAAGGCCGCTCCAGCCTACCCGGCGGCCTATGAGAATGTCATCGCCATAACCGCGCTCGATATTAAGGATAAGCTTTACGTCCATGCCAATCGCGGCGAATATGTCACCGTCGCGGCGCCCGGCGTCGATATGCTCGTACCAAGCATCAAGAAGGGCTACCGCTATTCTTCAGGCACGTCGCTGGCCGCTGCCCAGATCAGCGGTCTCATCGCCTTGCTTCTGGAGAAAAATCCTGACGCCACGTCGGAAGCGATCGTGGATGCAATCAAGAACAGCGCCCGTGACCTCGGCCCCAAAGGCTACGACACCCAGTTCGGGGCCGGTCTCGCCGATGCGCACGCCTCGCTTCTTTCTTTGAACAGCAGCCAGTAACAGCCTCACTTAAAGCCTTGTGATCCGTGCATTTCGCGCGGGCGAAAATTTAATTAACCATCCCTTTGAACCTTTCTCCGCGCCGCAGCGACCAAAGCTGTGAGACGCGTGATGGCTCGGATGCCTTGCGCGCAAAACGCATTATTCAATCACGGAGAAAGACCATGTTGGGAAATCTGAAACCCGCAACTTTACTTGTAGTGGCCGGCGCTGTTCTGAGTTCAGCAAGCCCGGCTCATGCCGATCAAGCCAGTATCAATTCCATCTCGTTTAATACCCAGAGCGCCTTTAATCAGGTGATTCATGTGGTCTCGAGCGACAAGAAGAAATGGGACAAGCTCAAAGCAGGTTCTGTCCAGTTTTGGGCCCATATGCAACTCGACACCAAGTGGCCCGGATATGTCAATACAGCCGGTGTGGTGCTGGGAAGTTGCGGCGGTAATAGCTGCCTTAGCTATCCAAAACTGTTCGCGCAGCAAAATGTGAATCAGCGGGATTATAACCATCAGCGCAACTTTGCCGTATCCACGGGTAAGATCCCCGTATCCTCGGGCGGCGGAATTCCTCTGCTCCCTTATGGCAATCAGATGATAGCCAGATGCAACCAGCATCTTGCGGCAGATGGTCCGACCAAGAAATACAGCTGGACACCTCTAAAAACCTCGACACCGATCCCAAGAAGCCATTCAGAGTGAGA
>CAYOEI010000075.1:0-2957 GCA_964402825.1 uncultured Hyphomicrobiaceae bacterium | reverse complement strand
CTGAAGAGCATCCTAATTCAGGCCGGGCCCCTTGATCGGGGTTCTGCCACCCGGTGTTGTGTCCGGGAATGTGATATAGAGACCGCGACTGTCGAGCGCATCGTTGAACTGATTACGCTGGTCTTCTATCGGGTTCTCGGTATCGAGAATAAATTCATGCCCGCTCTCGATATCGAGCGTTCGTCCCGTCCATGGGCTCGGACCCGTGACCGCTCCACTACTCGATACGGTAATATACTGCCCCGCTTTCAGTGTGATCGTTGTTCCGTCGGCAGTGGTGACGACGACGGAGCCCTGCACGATAATCAGCAGCAGAGAGCCATCGGCGCTCACGAAGCCTTCGACCACCGTACCACGCAGGCCGATCGACGCCACTGGCGTCTTGATTTTGTAGCTGCCGGGAACAGCAGAACCGGAAACGAAACGGAACGTCCCCTGGAGGATATTGACGACGACATCTCCGGTTTTGCGATTGGGGTTATAGACAAAGCGGTCCAGGGTCAGCCGCGCATTCGCGCCGATTGTCAGGCTGGTTTCATCGCGAAACAGGAGCTGGGCGGAACTTTCAGCGCCGGTGGAGATCACTTCATTGTGAAAAATTCCCGTGCCCACATTGATGACACGGGTGCTGCCGCCATTGGAACCGTTATCAGTGTTCTTGACCACTGACGCAACGCCGATAGGCGCCGCATGGCTCTGGCTCGCGCCAAACAGCAGGGCAAGGGCCATCCCGGCAAATGACAGGATACGCAGCATCAGAATTTCCTCACCGTCCTGGCTGAAACCAAGTGATTGTCGAAATCCTCAAGGGGATCGTTGGAATCGTTGGTCTCATACCGGTAATCCATGCGGAAATCGAACTTGGAACCGCGAACATTGGTCACGAGGAAATGAGCCGTCGGCACCAGCGTGAGGTCCGAGCGATCCTTGGTGCCAAAGGCGACATTCTGGTCGTAATCGCGCTGGTAAACACCAAAACCAGCGCCGAGATAGGCCCGCTTGTTCGCCACCGGAGCATAGTAAACCACGCGCCCGCCATACTCGATGTAGTTGCCTGGAAACAGCGCGCTCGGATACAGACCTCCAGCGCCAGAATCCATCATCCCGTTGCAGGAAAGGCCAACCATGAACTAACATTCAAACCGGACCAATCAGATGGGGCTGGTCAACCCGAGGGTGCTTCGGAAGGGCGCGAGGCCCTAATTTGATAAACGGTTAAACAGGCGGCGAATCAGGTAGGCTCGCAGGGTCGATATGACGAAGAAGCACATCGTCACCCATGTCGCCTGGGTGGCGTTGATGACCACGCCAAACACCGGCAACACGTAGAAGATGAACAGCCATGACAGGATGATCCCGATGGTCGCGTTTGCCCTGGGTCAAAAAGAGGAGTGGACTGGACACGAAATGAGAAAGTGTATATAAAACAGAGAGTTGCCCACGTAGCTCAGGGGTAGAGCACTCCCTTGGTAAGGGAGAGGTCCGCGGTTCGAATCCACGCGTGGGCACCACCCACAACCCCAAGCATAGAGCCAAAAACTGACCCTTTCGGGGGTTGGCGGCTTCCCCCAGATTCCCTCAGTAGTGCATTGATAGTGCAATTCAGGCTGAGATTGTCCTGGGGCTGGCTCAGGAGCGCCAGGAGAGGCGTTTAGGGCTTGAGATAAACCGGTCATGCCCTGGAGACCTTGCGTCGCTGTACGGGCTTTTATGTGGCTTGGGGAATCACGCCCATATATGGACCTGTGATGCCCGCAGCCTCCTGCACGGCGAAGGCATCGACGGTGGCGTAGATGCTGTTCATGCCGAGCCAGCTCTTCTTGGTGAGCACCTCGGCCAGCTCGTCAACGGCCTTGGCGATGACGGGGAGGTGCAATAGCTCCCGGCAGCTGGCGGTGAACCCGTAGTAGCCTTCGATCAATTCGTCGTCGGTCGCCTCGGGCACAGCCTTCAGGATCTCGGTGAAAACTATGACGCCGTCGTCATCCGGCTCGGTGCCAGCGCGGGCGTGGGCGATCAGACTCCGAAGCTCGTCCTCGTCCACATACACAGGGGTGGGGCCGTGGGTGTAAAGGTATTCGGCAACCTCACCCGCAATGCAGATCATGGCCCGCTTCGACCCGCAGCCGGGGCCACGGATATTAGCGGAGCTGTTGTCCACACCCGTGCCGGAAATGAGGTCCACTTCGAGAGCCGTGCCGCCCAGTGCAATGGCCATGACGGCGTGCCCGCTCTCGTGGACGGCTCTCTGATACTTGGGTATCATCGCTTCTGCTCCTTCCACTTGCCCGACGGCGTCAGGATTTCTAACCGCGTGGAGGTATCCTCGCTCTTCTCAATATCAGACAGGATCAGCTCGACTGGGCGGCGAGAGATTATGATGTAGGCAAACTCACGGACGCTCCAGTCTCTGATGATCTCGTCTTCTGAACCGCCCGCCCACTTCGCTACCAAGCCTGCAAACCTGTATCCGTAATTTCCTCCGTAGCCGCCCGATGTGAAGCGCAGGATCGGCTGGGGCTTGGGCTTCTTCGGCGTGCGTGTGAAACGCTTCCCGCCGATCACCGGCCCAGTCTTGTAGATCGGGCTGTCCGGTTTCGCCGATCCGAGATGTGTAACCTTGGCCATAATGAAAAAACCTCCTTCGTTTGCACGAGGAGGCTGACGCGTTGATCGGCATTGGACCCCTTGGTTGCCAGTCCGTGGCCGCATCTCCTTTTCAGGAAAACCACCTTGCCGGGTTGGGCAGGTTGGCGAGGGCGTCAGCCCTGTCTCTTGATGCAATGTTCAGTTTATATGCATAGGACCATCGGGTCCATCACTCCTCCGATCTGGTGACGTTTGAGATCGTGTTCTCCTTCCCGCTGCTCGACCCATGTAGAGGTGCCTCCACCTTGCTGGGGAGAGTCTGTTCGCGTGCCTGTGCGCGCCAGCTCCACACCAGCACGATAATGACG
>CAYOEI010000074.1:0-3861 GCA_964402825.1 uncultured Hyphomicrobiaceae bacterium | reverse complement strand
CGGCGAGGTGTTGGGTGTGCGATCAACAGCCTCCTTGCGTGAGTGCCGATTAGTTCGCTGAAGAGTTGCCTGAGCACTCTCGATGAGGTCGGACGATGCGGACGCTATGGACGATACATTCCTGAACTGATGTCCGCTCTTGGGGGTAAAGCGGACATCCCAAACGCATACTCAAATGTCCGCTATTGACCCAAAGCGGACATTGTTTCGCCCCTCACTCGGATACCGTTCACCAACACCAAAGACTATCTTGTTCCCAGTATCTGCTCCGGCCTACGCTGCCCTTCAGCCAGCCCAGACGCTGGAAACGAGCGCCGGATTCTAGCTTGGAAACTGGTATTGCTTCGCGGGGCAGGCCAATGCCGAGGCGCAGTTCGAATGAATGATCCTCGCTCCTCGCCCGCCCTGAACTGGTAATCCCTCCGGAGTCTACAATGCCTAAACGAAGTGTAGTCAGGAACTTTGCGCCCATCTCGGCGGTGGCGCTCATCATCGCCTTTGCACCGGTATCGCTTGCACAAGACGATGTCAGCAAGCCAGCCACCGAGGAAACGAAGGCAGCGAATGCCAAGCTGTTGAAGGAACTTCCCTTTGGCAACACGCAGGAGTTTGAAGACGCCAAACGCGGGTTCATAGCGCCTCTGCCAAACAACGGTGTCATCAAGAACGCGAAGGGTGAACCAATCTACGATCTAAGCAAGTTCACATCCTTCATCCAGGAAGGCAAAGCCGCACCGGATACGGTCAACCCCAGCCTCTGGCGACAATCGCAACTGATCATGCTCGGCGGCCTGTTTAAGGTAAGCGAGGGTATTTATCAGGTGCGCGCCGCAGACTTGTCCAACGTTTCCTTCATTGAGGGACCGAATGGTATCGTTGTGGTCGATCCGCTGGTTTCCCAGGAAACCGCCAAGGCCGCACTTGATCTCTACTACAAGCACCGGCCAAAGAAGCCGGTCGTCGCGGTCATATACTCGCATAGCCATGTCGACCACTACGGGGGTGTCAGAGGCGTCGTCTCTGAAGACGACGTGAAAGCCGGTAAGGTGAAAATCTACGCACCGCACGGTTTTCTCGAACACGCTATCGCCGAGAACGTCATGGCTGGCAACGCCATGAGTCGTCGTGCCAGCTATATGTACGGCAACGTTCTGCCACAAAGTCCGACAGGTCAGGTGGGTGCCGGTCTCGGACCAACGACCTCCTTCGGTACGATTACCATTATTCCGCCGACCGATGTGATCAAGCAGAACGGGGAGAAACATCAGATCGCGGGCTTGGGCTTCGAGTTCTGGATGGCACCGGACTCTGAAGCGCCAGCGGAAATGTTCTTATACATTCCCTCAAAGAAGGCACTGTTCACGGCCGAGGATGCCACGCACACACTGCACAATACTTACTCCTTGCGTGGCGCTAAAATTCGCGACCCGCTCGCCTGGTCGAAGTATCTTAACGAGACGATCTATAACTGGGGCGATGAAGTCGAAGTTCTGTTTGCGCCCCATCACTGGTCCATGACGGGCAACGAGCGCATTGTCGATCATCTCAAGAAACAGCGCGATCTCTACCGCTACATCAACGATCAGGCGCTGCGGCTAGCCAATCACGGTTACCGCATGATCGAGATCGCGGAAATGTTTGAGCTGCCGGACAGCTTAAAGCAGGACTGGTCGGCGCGCGGCTATTACGGCAGCGTCAATCACGATGTTAAATCAACCTATGTGAAGTATCTCGGTTGGTTCAACGGCAATCCTGCCACCTTGCATCAATACCCCGAGCGTGATGCGGCCGCCAAATATGTCGCGTTCATGGGTGGTGCTGATTCCGTCCTGAAGAAGGCTAAGGAGTCTTACGACAAGGGCGACTATCGCTGGGTGGCGCAAGTCGTGAACCATGTCGTCTTTGCCGACCCCAACAACAAGGCAGCGCGCGCCTTGCAGGCAGATGCGCTGGAGCAGTTGGGATACCAGGCCGAGTCTGGTCCTTGGCGCAACTTTTACCTGAGTGGCGCGAAGGAACTACGAGAAGGGGTGAAAAAGCTTGGCACGCCGAATACGGCCAGCCCCGATACGATCCGATCCATGAGCCTTGAATTGCTCTTCGACTACGCGGCGATGCGTCTCAATGGCCCCAAGGCCGCGGGCAAATCCATGAAGCTCAATTGGAACTTCACTGATACGAACGAGCAATACATTCTGGAACTGGAGAATGCCGCGCTCAGCCATATCGCGGGCCGTCAAGCCGATGACGCGAATGCCAGCATCTCTCTAACGCGTCAGAAGCTGAACGACATTCTCTTAGGCGAAACGACGTTCGAAAAGGAAGTGAGCGCTGGCAATATTGGCATAACGGGCGATGCCAACGCGCTTGGCGAACTGCTTTCTATGCTCGACACGTTTGAGTTCTGGTTCAACATTGTGACCCCTGTCGCAGTGCAGAATTGACCGAAGCAAGGACGGCGTGTGCTGCGCGGTCTAGCTGGCATCCATATGTCCGCTTTTGGCACTTAGCGGACATTCCGAGTTCTCAATCTTCTGTGCGTTCTTAGGGGTAAAGCGGACATCCTTCACGCACGCCCCGATGTCTGCCTTTGACCCAGAGCGGACATTCAGCAGAGCGTCACTTAGCTTGGCGCTGCCGACACCGAATCACTTTAGTATTTCGGGGAACGGGGGGAATCGGACTGTGCTGGCAATCAATGGAAGCTTGGCCAAAAATCTGAGCATTGCTAGCGTGGTTGGTATGGCCTTGGCCGGTACAACATTGCATCTCGCGAGCGCAGCGGATTTGGGCGCAGTGTGCTGCGCCAACCTGGAGGCGCGTGTGGCTGAGCTTGAAGCAACGCTCGTGCGCAAGGGTAACAGTAAACTCGAGGTAACGCTGAGCGGAGAAATCACTACCGCCCTGCTGTTTTGGGATGATGGTGAGGAGTCCGACGTCTATGTCGTCGCCAACGAGAATGCCGGTTCGACCGTGGCAATCGAGGGTAAGGCCGAGCTTCAGGGACGTGGTAAGGGTTGGTCGATGGGCTTCGCGCTGGAATTCGATCTAATCGATGCCGGATCCGACGAGGTTAGCCAGATCGACGCCGCAGCGGCTCTAGCCGAAGAGCGAGGTGTGGTGGTCGGCGACGTCCTCTATTGGATAAAGAACGAACGGCTCGGCGCGGTCGCAATTGGCCGTACCAGTGCAAGGGGGAAGACGAACGGGGCCAATGAAGCAGATCTGTCCGAAACGGACGTGGCGTCTTTCGTCAACGTGCAGGATGTCGGCGGCGGTTTCTTTCTGCGCCGCGCCGGTGTCAGCGGCACGGACGGCCTAATTGATGTGAAATGGGACGATTTGATCGATGCTCTGGACGAGCCCGATGGCAATATCATTGCCTATAACACGCCCCAAATAGCCGGGTTCTCGTTTTACGGCTGGTGGGGCCACGACGAACGTACGTGCTTTACGAACTGCTTCCTCTGGAATGTCGGCGTGACGTACCAGCAAGAGTTTGGCGAATTGTTCGAAGTTGCCGCCGGGCTTGCCACGAACAAAAATAAGGGGGACGATTTTGATGAGATCGACGAGCTCGACAACACAACGATCGTGGGCTCGATCTCGGTCCTGCACAAGCCCTCCGGCCTGAACCTGTCATTCGCCACCGGCCGCCAAAATTTCTTGACTGCAGTCGAGTTAAATAATGGCGCGATCAGAACGCCCGCCGGTCCGTTATACTATTACGTCAAGGCCGGGTGGCG
Source organism: uncultured Hyphomicrobiaceae bacterium (assembly GCA_964402825.1). Lineage (GTDB taxonomy): Bacteria > Pseudomonadota > Alphaproteobacteria > Rhizobiales > Methyloligellaceae > UBA2767. Next base: position 115 of record CAYOEI010000074.1, on the reverse strand, counting down.
GAGAGAATTCCACGAGTTGGGCATGACCGCGTTCTATGCCGATTATGGCAGGTACCAGGATTTCCTGGGCCTAGAAACGGATCAGGAGATCGTCGGCGCGCTGGGCGGTATCGAT
>CAYOEI010000073.1:0-10618 GCA_964402825.1 uncultured Hyphomicrobiaceae bacterium | reverse complement strand
CACCCGAAGATTGGGTTTTGAAGAAGTATGATCCGCTCACCTCGGTATGGATGGGAACGAAAGAGACTTATTTTGTCATTTCGCGCACGCTATCCTATCTCTACGATGTGATTACGGGCCGCGAAAAGGCGGATCAGCTCGGCGGACCAATTCGCATTGCCCAGATTTCGGGGCAGGTGGCAACTGCAGGATTCTTTGCTTTGCTGAATCTTGGAGCGATTCTCTCCGTCAGCATTGGCCTCATAAACCTATTCCCGGTACCCATGCTGGATGGAGGCCATCTGTTATTTTATGGGATCGAAGCGATACGGGGGCGGCCACTCAGCGAAAAATCTCAGGAAATTGGTTTTAGAATTGGCCTAGCCCTGGTGCTTATGCTAATGATTTTCGCGACTTGGAATGATCTGAAACACTTAACTTCGCTCTAGAAGAATCAGCCACGTTCTGACAATATGTGACGCAGAGGCAACCGACTGTCCTGACAGGATAATTTAAAACAAAAAACGGCCACAAAGGAATGTCCTTTTAGTCCGTGTGTGTAATGCGTATTTTGGGTTCAGCGTAGCAAGGGACAATAATAATAATGCGCGTTGGAATGTTAGGATTGAGGGGGCTGCTTACGCTCCTGCTGTTGCTCGCTGGAGCGCCGGTAACGGCGTTGCTTGGCGTATCTGCGGGAGATGGTCAGGCATGGGCGCAATCTGGCCCTGTCATACGCAGCATCAAGGTTGAAGGTAACCGCCGCGTCGAACCTGAAACGGTACGCTCCTATCTGCAATTTTCTCCTGGCAGCAAGTATAGTCCTTCCAAGGTTAATGAATCTCTCAAGGCTTTGTTCGCAACAGGCCTGTTTTCCGATGTTCGCATTGGGCGGCAGGGAGGAACGGTCATCGTCAAGGTGGTCGAAAACCCGATCGTCTATCAGGTTGCCTTTGAGGGAAATGCAGAGATCGACGATGATACGCTCAAATCTGAGGTCCTGCTGAAATCACGTGCCGTGTTCACCCGTGCGCGTGTTCAGGCCGATGTGCAGCGCATTCTTGATGTGTATCGCCGTTCCGGCCGGTTCGCCGTAACGGTAGAGCCGAAAATCATCAACCAGGAAAATAATCGCGTCGACCTCATCTACGAAATAAATGAAGGTCCGAAGACAACGGTTCGCAGCATAAGTTTTGTAGGGAATGATGAGTTTTCCGATTCCCAGTTGCGAGAAATTATCACAACTACTGAAACCGGATTTTTCAGCTTCTTAAGCCCGACAAATGTTTATGACCCGGACCGGCTCAATCTGGATCGTGAGTTGTTGCGTCAATATTACCTCAAGAACGGATTTGCGGATGCGCGCATTGTGTCCGCCACCGCGGACCTGGACCGCGATGGAAAAGGTTTCTTCATCAGTTTCACCGTGGAAGAAGGTGAACGATACAAATTCGGAACGATCGATATTGAAACCAGCCTGAAATCGCTCGACCCCGAATCGGTCCGCAGCAAGATTGCCACGAAACCAGGAAAAATCTACGACGCCTCCAAGGTCGACACCTCATTGGAGAAAATCACAACGGAGGCAGCAGCTTTCGGTTATGCCTTCGCGCGGGTCCGCCCGCGTGTTGACCGTGACCCCATCGCCCGGGTTATTTCAATCACTTATGTGATTGAAGAGGGACCAAGGGTCTACATTGAACGCATTGATATTGTCGGCAACACCCGCACTCTGGACAAAGTCATCCGCCGCGAGTTCCGCCTCGCCGAAGGCGATGCATATAATCGCCTTCTGGTTGATGCCGCCCGCCGCCGGCTGGTCCGGCTTCAGTATTTTAAGAAAGTCTCGATTGCGAATGAACCAGGCAGTGCGGCAGACCGGGTCATTCTGATTGTGCGCGTTCAGGAACAGGCGACGGGCGAATTGTCATTCGGCGGCGGGTACTCAAGTTCGAGCGGCGCAATCCTTGATGTATCACTGACGGAGCGCAACCTGCTTGGCCGCGGGCAATTCATACGTCTGCGTGCACGCGGTGGCTTGGAAACATTGAATATCGATTTTGCGTTCACTGAGCCTAAATTCATGGGCCGGAATATGTCTGCTGGTTTTGATTTGTTTATGACTGAACAGGATTTTTCTGATGAATCCTCATTCAGCTCAAAACGCTTTGGCGGCGGTATCCGCTTTGGCATTCCTTTGAATGATAACTTGCGCGTTGCAACCTTTTACCGGCTGACTCAAGAAGAAATATTTGATGTGAAGAGCGACGCTTCCGCCGTTGTCAAATCGGCCGAAGGCGAGACCTTGGTATCACTTGTTGGCTATGCCCTGACATATGACACCCGCAATCACCCCAAAATCCCGTCACGCGGTATTCTCTTCACTGTGGGGAATGAATTGGCCGGTGTAGGAGGTGATGTAAACTTCCTGCGAACCACAGCTGATCTGCGGGCTTTCTATCCGGTCCGGAAAAAAATGGTTCTGGCGGGGCGCATACACGGCGGTTATGTCACAGGCTATAGCGGGGATGATGTGAGGCTTCTGGATTTGTTCTTTAAAGGAGCTGAGACAATCCGGGGTTTCGAAACCTCAGGCATCGGACCACGAGACTTGACCACTGACGATGCCTTGGGTGGTAAGGTTTTTGCCGCAAGTTCTCTGGAACTTCGTTTTCCATTGCCCAAAGTACCTGAAAAATTTGGTCTTACAGCCGCAGTGTTTTTTGATGCGGCCACCCTCTATGAAGCCGGAGATCTGTCTGGCCAGACAATCATTCTTGGCGATGATAATACCATCCGAACTGCCGCCGGGTTTAGCTTGATCTGGGACTCCCCGCTGGGGCCATTGCGGGCGGATTTTGCGCATGCGCTGTCGTCTGAGGATTATGACAAAACTCAGCTCTTCCATTTTGGGGCCGCCGCCAGATTCTGACCGGCAAAACTGCCATACCCGCACCGAAAGAACATCCAATGATTGATTCCGGGCAACGATTAGATAAAGAATAGCCCGCAATGGAACATCCTGGATTTTATGAACGCGCAGGTCCGTTTACACTTGCCGAGTTGATCGACGCTGCTGAAGCGCGTCCCGGTCCGCAATTGGATACAAGTTTGTCGATCCGCGATGTGGTGCCTCTTGATGAGGCCGGCAAAAATGAGCTGTCTTTTTTTGACAATCCTAAATACCTGAAAACCTACAAGGCTACACGGGCGGCGGCTTGCTTTGTCTCAAAGAGACATGCTGACCAGGCGCCAGAAGGCACAAACGTTCTGATCTCGGATCAGCCATACCGCTCGTTTGCGCTTGCTTTGACTATGTTTTACCCAGGCGCACTACGCCCATGCACCATGGGCCCCGGCGGCGAAGATTTCACCAATGGGGTACACGCCACCGCCAAACTTGAACCGGGTGTTATCCTCGAGCCCGGGATCACGGTTGGCCCTGAAGTTAAAATCGGGCGCGGTACCGTTATCTGCTCCGGAGCCCGCCTGGGTTACAGGGTCTGTATCGGACGCGACTGTTATATCGGACCCAATGTGTGCATTACCAACAGCCTTATCGGGGACAGTGTTTTGATCCATTCCGGGGTTTCTATCGGCCAGGACGGTTTCGGCTTTGCAATGGGGCCAAAAGGACACCTCAAAGTACCCCAAATCGGCCGCGTCATCATTCAAGATGGTGTTGAAATTGGCGGCAACAGCACGATCGATCGAGGCGCCCTGAGAGACACGATTATCGGGGAAGGAACAAAAATTGATAATCTCGTCCAAATCGGGCACAACGTAGTAATGGGCCGGCACTGTGTCGTTGTCTCTCAAACCGGAATAGCAGGCTCAGTGGAAATGGGAGACGGTGTTGTGCTTGGCGGTCAAGCTGGCATTAGCGGACATGTGAAAGTTGGTTCGGGAGCGCAAATTGCAGCTACCAGTAGTGTAATCAAAGACGTGCCGCCTGGCGCGAAGTGGGGTGGTACACCCGCAAAACCACTCTCGGAATATTTCCGGGAAATTGCATTAGTGCAAAAACTTACTAGAGCCCGTTCCGCTGCTCTGAAAAAGGGCGGTAGCTCGGAATCATGAATTGGCGCAAAATTTGAAGCGAGAATTGGAGCGCGGGAAATGACAGAGACCGTGAACTCAGAAACTCTGAACAGCGTTGATATTAAACGCATCATGGAGTTACTGCCGCACCGGTATCCATTTTTGCTGATCGACCGGATCATCAATATGGACGGCGATCAATCAGCCGTGGGCGTTAAGAACGTCACCATTAACGAGCACTTTTTCCAGGGACATTTCCCGACACATCCGGTTATGCCTGGTGTTCTATTGATCGAAGGCATGGCGCAAACTGCGGGCGCTCTCTGCGTGGCCAATCTGGAGGAAGAAGTTGAGGCTAACCTGGTATATTTCATGGCTATCGACCGGGCCCGCTTCCGCCGGCCCGTGACGCCTGGTGATACGGTCTACTATCACATGAATAAGATCCGCAATCGGGGCCGGGTTTGGCGCTTCAAAGGCGAAGCCAAAGTCGATGGGAAAATTGTCGCTGAGGCGGAAATCAGCGCGACAATTGTAAAAGTTTGAGTCTTAGGGCCCTTTATGAGCAACATACATTCGAGTTCTATTGTCGACCCAAATGCAAAATTGGGGTCCGGGGTTGAGATTGGCCCATTCTGCGTAATCGGACCCAATGTGGTCCTAGGCGAGGCGTGCAAGCTCCATTCTCACGTGCTTATCGAAGGCCACACCAAGCTTGGCGCCAACTGCGAAGTGTTCCCGTTTGCTTCGCTCGGTCATATTCCCCAGGACATGAAATATAAAGGTGAAAAAAGCCAGCTTGAGATCGGCAGCGACAATATTATCCGTGAATATGTGACCATGAACCCCGGAACCGATGGAGGTGGGCTGGTTACGCGAATCGGGTCACACGGTCTTTTCATGGCCCAGGCCCATGTAGCGCATGATTGCCAGATCGGAGATCACGTTATTCTCGCCAACGGTGCAACACTGGCTGGCCATTGCGAAGTCGGTGATTATGCTATTCTGGGTGGTCTGTCTGCCGTTCACCAGTTCGTTCGCATTGGCGAACATGCTTTTATTGGCGGTATGTCCGGGGTGGAGAATGATGTCATCCCCTTCGGTATGGTGGTCGGGACGCGCGCATCCCTGAAAGGCCTCAACGTCATTGGCATAAAACGGCGCGGTCTTAACCGTTCGCAACTCAAGCAATTGCGTGGGGCCTATGACCTGTTGTTTACCGGTGAGGGAACTTTGGCGGAGCGCATTGAAAAAGTTGAACAAACCTTCGCCAATGATGAGAATGTGAATAAGATAACTGAATTCATACAGGCCGATACATCACGCTCCTTATCGGTTCCAAAGCTTGAATCAGACTAGCAGCGCTTTTACACGCCAGAAATATGACCAAGCCCACGAATACGCAAACAGCCGGATTGGGGATCATCGCTGGGGGTGGAAGTATGCCTCTCTGCGTTGCACAAGCCGCTGCATCCGCGGGCAGGCCCATTCATATCTTCGGTATTTCAGGGACTGCGGATAGCACGATAGAAGCCTTTCCGCATAATTGGATAAATTTTGGTCATATCGGAAAAATTCTCTCCGTATCCAGGGCAAAGAATATTCATGAGATGGTTATTGTTGGCTCCGTGCGAAGGCCGGCTTTCCGGGACATTCGTCTCGATTTCGGCGCCCTGGTCAATTTGCCGTCGCTGCTAGGCTGGACTGTCGGCGGCGACAATTCCGTATTGGCCGGTATAATAGGCTTCTTTGAGAGCAAGGGATTCACTGTGGTCGGTGCGCATGAGATAGCCCCAGAACTTCTCGCCGGGCAGGAGATATTTACCAGGCGAAAACCGGGCAAAAAGGACAAGGCCGATATTGCGGTCGGACTGAATGTCGTCAATGCGCTTGGCGCGCTGGATGTCGGACAGGCAGCCGTGGTGGCCCATCAATATGTACTGGCCGTTGAAGCTGCAGAAGGCACGGATCAAATGCTTGACCGATGCAAAAGCCTGAATAAAAGGGGTGAGAACAGCAAAGGAAAGCGGGCAGGCGTTCTGGTTAAATGTGCAAAACCCGGGCAAGAGCGCCGCATTGATCTCCCAACCGTGGGACCAGACACAGTCAGGGCAGCCGCTGAAGCCGGACTCGCCGGAATTGCCATTGCAGCCAATGACGTCCTCATCGTAAACCGGGAGGAATTCATCCACTCGGCTAACAAGGCTGGGCTATTTGTGGTCGGCGTGGAACCCAGCGCCATCAACCTTAAATGAGCCGGCAACCCTCGGCACTCAAACTGTTTTTTGTCGCTGGGGAGCACTCCGGTGACCAGCTGGGCGGGAAACTCATCCCCGCCCTTCGCGATATGTCGAAGCTGCCGCTCCTCATTTCCGGTGTCGGCGGTCAGGCAATGGCGGCACAGGATTGCGACAGTTTATTCCCGCTCTCCGAGATTGCGGTCATGGGACCCATCGCTATCCTCAAAAGGCTGAAGTCGATTGTGCGGCGCGTGCACCAGACGGTGGATGCCGCTGTTGAAATGAACCCGCATGCACTCGTCATCCTGGACAGTCCCGAATTCACTCACGCCGTCGCAAAACGGGTCCGCCAGCGAATGCCTGATTTGCCGGTGATTGATTATGTTTCTCCGAGCATCTGGGCATGGCGTCCTGGCCGCGCAAAAAAGATGCGCGGCTATATTGATCATGTTCTTGCGATCCTTCCCTTCGAACCTGAAACCCATGCACGGTTGGGCGGACCCGAATGCACCTATGTCGGACACCCTCTGATCGAGCGTCTTGACTGGATCAAAGCTCTCGATACCAGGAAAATGAGCGCCTCACTCAAGCTTTCACGTAAGAAGCCCGTCATTGCCGTTTTGCCGGGCAGCAGAACCAATGAAATCAAAAGAATGATGCCCGTTTATGGTGAAACCCTGGACCGTATAGTCAAGCGATCAGCACCGGTTGAAGTTGTAATGCCGATCATACCGGACACCGAGCAGCTGGTGCGCCAGGAGCTTGTAAATTGGCCAGTACAGCCTCATTTGATCTTGGGTGAGGAAGAAAAATTCACCGCCTTTAAACTGGCGGACGCCGCTCTGGCCACGTCAGGTACGGTAACGCTTGAGCTGGCCCTCGCCGGGACTCCCATGGTGGTTGGCTATCACACCGAATTCATTGTCGCCATGTTTCGCTGGATGTTGAGAGCGCATTCCATCGTGCTTCCCAACCTGATTCTGGGTGAGAACTTTTTCCCCGAATTCATTCAGGAAGAGTGTACGCCGGACGCCCTGTCAAACGCATTGCTGCCCCTGCTCGATAAGAGTAGTCCTGAACGCAAGGCGCAAATAAAAGCGCTGAAGGGGATTGGGGGGAAAATGCGTCTGGTGCAAGGAACCCCCAGCCAGAAGGCAGCCGGAATTATTCTCAACCTGGCGCAGCGTAATTTAACCAGTTAGCGCTTTGCCAGCATCGCCAAAGGGCTATCCCCGGTTTTCAATATTCACATAAGGGCGTTTTACCGGCCCTGTATAAAGCTGCCGGGGCCGCCCGATCCGCTGGTCGGGATCCTCAATCATCTCTTTCCACTGAGCTATCCAGCCAATCGTGCGGGCTACGGCGAACAAAACAGTAAACATTGTTGTCGGGAAGCCCAGCGCACGCAACGTAATGCCGGAATAGAAATCGATATTCGGATAGAGTTTTCGCTCAACAAAATACTCATCTTCCAAAGCTACTTTTTCCAACTCACGAGCCACTTGAAGCATGGGATCCTTACCCACACCCACAGCCTCGAGCACCTCATGGCAATTCTTCTGCATGATCTTGGCGCGCGGATCGTAATTCTTGTAGACCCGGTGACCAAAACCCATGAGCCGGAACGGGTCGTCCTTATCCTTGGCCTTCTTCACATATTCTGGAATATTTTCAACACTGCCAATTTCCTCGAGCATTTGCAGCGCTGCTTCATTGGCGCCGCCATGCGCCGGACCCCACAGACATGCAATGCCCGCGGAAATACAGCCAAACGGATTGGCGCCAGAAGAACCAGCGAGGCGAACCGTGGACGTTGAAGCGTTTTGCTCATGATCGGCATGCAGAATAAAAATATTATCCATGGCAGCCGCCAGAACCGGATTTGGCTCATATTGTTCACACGGAACCGAAAAACACATGTGCAGGAAGTTGGCCGCGTAATCCAGATCATTGCGCGGATATGTGAAGGGCTGGCCAACTGAATATTTATACGCCATGGCCGCAATAGTCGGCATCTTGGCAATCATGCGGATCGCTGCAATTTCACGCTGATCCGGGTCGGTGATGTCCGTTGAATCGTGATAGAAGGCTGACAATGCACCAACCACTCCGACCATGATCGCCATGGGATGCCCATCACGACGAAAGCCCGTGAAAAACCGGTGCATTTGCTCATGCACCATCGTGTGCATGGTCACGCGCTGCACAAAATCTTCATATTCCGCCTTGGTTGGCAGCTCGCCGTAAAGGAGGAGATGGCAGGTTTCGAGAAAATTTCCGTTTTCCGCCAATTCTTCGATCGGATAGCCGCGATGAAGCAATATTCCCTCATCACCATCAATAAATGTCAGTTTGGATTCGCAACTCGCCGTGGAAGTGAATCCCGGATCATAAGTAAAACATCCTGTATCGCGATATAGGGCGTTGATATCGATAACATCTGGACCAAGCGTGCCTTGATAAACGGGCAGCGTATGGTTTTTGTTTTCGAGCGTCAGTTCAGCTGTCTTCTGATTATCGGTGGGGGCAGCCAGTCCCCCGGCACTACTGGATGCGCTCATAAACGACCTCCATCGTCTGAATCATGCGCCGTCCCCGTGGCGGGAAGGCGATAAATTGGATTGAAGAGTTGACCCAATGCCTAGTCGATTTTAACAGCTGGAGCAAGATCACGTAACGACGCATTGTCTCTAGACATGCAATTATTATCAGTCACGTGGAAAACTTTTCGATACTATACAATAACTTATGTTGCCTGATCGCGGATGCGGGCAATCGATTCCTTTTTGCCCAGTGCAAATAGTACATCGAAGATTCCGGGTGAGGTCGTGCGCCCGGTCAATGCTGCGCGCAAAGGCTGCGCCACCTTGCCCAACTTCAATTCCATATTATTGGCAAATTCTCGAACCGTGCGCTCGATCTCATCCATATTCCAGTTTTCCAAGTCCTCAAATCTCTCAACAAGCGCCCCAAGAACCTTGCCAGCATCATCATCCAGCAGGCCGTTCGCTTTTTCATCGATGTCGAGAGGACGCGATACGAATACAAACCGTGCCGCGTTCAGCAAATCGACCAGCGTTTTTGCCCGCTCCTTGAGCCCTGGCATCGCCAGCTTGAGCTTTTCCCAGAGTTTATCATCCTCCGCGTTCGGCGGATGTTGATCAGCAGGCAATTCTTTCACGAGGGCGCGCGTCAGACGAGTTAGCTCTGCATTATCGCTGCTCTTGATGTAGTGCGCGTTGAGATTCTCAAGTTTATCGAAATCGAACCGGGCAGGGGAGCGGCCTATGCCGTCCAGATCAAACCATTCGGTCATCATCTGCGTAGAGAAAATCTCATCGTCCCCATGGCTCCACCCCAGCCGCACAAGATAATTACGCAGTGCCTCAGGCAGGAAACCCATTGCGCGGTAGGCATCAACGCCGAGCGCCCCGTGCCGCTTTGAAAGTTTGGCGCCATCCGGCCCGTGAATGAGCGGCACATGCGCAAAATTTGGGGCCTCCCACGCCAGCGATGCATAAATCTGCGCCTGACGGCTGGCATTGGTGAGATGATCAGCCCCGCGAATGACGTGGGTCACGCCCATATCATGATCGTCCACAACAACGGCGAGGTTATAGGTGGGCGTTCCATCGCTGCGCGCGATGATGAGATCATCAAGATTCTTGTTCGCAACCGTTATCGTGCCTTGAACCTGATCCTCAATTACCATGTCGCCTTCTTTCGGGGACTTGAAGCGGATGACCGGGTCAACGCCCGCTGGCGCATCAGCCGGGTCACGATCACGCCACATGCCGTCATACACGGCGCTGCGGCCCTCAATGCGGGCTTGTTCCCGCATCTTTTCCAACTCTTCGAGTGTCGCAAAACATTTGTATGCCCCGCCACTATTCAAAAGTTGCTCAACCACTTCCGCATGCCGCTGAGCCCTTGCATGCTGGTAGATGGGCCCGCCATCCCATTCCAGACCTAGCCAGGAGAGCCCGTCCAGGATGGCGTCAATCGCTTCGGGGTTTGAGCGCTTGCGGTCGGTGTCCTCGATGCGCAACAGCATCTTGCCGTCATTGGCTTTGGCATAGAGCCAGTTGAACAGGGCGGTGCGAGCCCCGCCAATATGGAGAAACCCGGTGGGTGAGGGGGCAAACCTTGTTACCACGCCATTGCTCATAGGCTTATTTCCAATCAACAGTGATGTATAATAAAACAAAAAGGATCGGGCTTTGTTGCGTGCTCATGTACCATATTTTTCTGATCCGCGTTAAGAGTGGAGCGCGCACTATAGGGGGACATTGGACCATGGCAGGATGGTCCTTGGGAAAACTGCATCTAGAGAGTGGTGGCGGTGGCCTGCTCCGCCA
>CAYOEI010000072.1:0-3246 GCA_964402825.1 uncultured Hyphomicrobiaceae bacterium | reverse complement strand
AGGGCAGCGGCTTCCAGTTTTATGGTCATTCAGACAACAAGGCGCGGATTTTCGCCCTGCCTTATGAGCCGCCGGCGGAATCTCCAGACAAGGAATATGATCTTTGGCTCTCAACCGGCCGGGTGCTGGAGCATTGGCATTCTGGTTCCATGACCCAACGGGTGCCTGAGCTGTACAAGGCGGTTCCCGATGCGGTTGTCTTCATGCATCCCGATGATGCCGAAGCGCGCAATGTGCGCCGGGGAAGCGAGGTTCGGGTTGTTTCGCGGCGCGGCGAGATCAGAACCCGGGTCGAAACCCGGGGCCGCAACCGCCCCCCAGCCGGGCTTGTTTACGTTCCCTGGTTCGATGCAAGCCAGCTGATCAACAAGGTGACGCTGGATGCGACCGATCCCATTTCCAAGCAAACGGATTACAAAAAATGTGCCGTCAAAATCATACCCGTATAAGCCGTGCCTTGCGCGCGCTCCTGTTGCCGGCAGTACTTGCAGTTGGCATAGGACACCCATCAGCCGCCGTCGCGGAAGATCCGATTGCTACCCTGCGCAAATGGGCGCTCGACAAGGAAGCGGCGCCGCCGCGAACACCAAAAGTGTCCAACTCTGACTTGCGCCGGGGGCGCAACTATCCAGAACAGCCGCCGGTCATCCCCCATTCGATCCGCGGCTACCAGATTGACCTCAATTCCAACAGGTGCCTCGCCTGCCACAGCCGTAAGGCGACCGAGCTGTCCCAGGCTCCCATGGTTTCCGTGACTCACTTCATGGATCGTGACGGGCAGGTTCTCGCATCTATTTCACCCCGGCGGTTCTTCTGCACCCAATGTCATGTGACCCAGTTGAAGGTGCGCCCGCTGGTTGGCAACAGCTTCGTTGATGTCGATAGCCTTATCGCAGGCATTGGCAAGAAGAAGGGGAATTGACCTTTGCGCGGCTTTTTAAAATCCATGCTTGATCGCATGATGGATTACTGGCGTGTCCTGAGCACACCAAGCAAGTATTTCTCTTTGGGCTTCCTCACCATTGGCGGGTTTCTCGCCGGCATCTTTTTCTGGGGTGCATTCAACACCGCGCTAGAGGCGATGAACACCGAGAAATTCTGTTTGAGCTGCCACGAGATGAAGGACAATGTGTATGCGGAGTTGAAATCCACCATCCACTACACCAACCGCTCCGGTGTGCGCGCGACCTGCCCCGACTGTCATGTGCCCCATGAATGGACAAATAAAATAGCGCGCAAAATGGCGGCCTCAAAAGAAGTCTGGGGCAAAATATTTGGCACAATCAGCACCCGTGAAAAATTTCTCGATAAGCGATTGGAACTGGCTATGCATGAATGGGCCAGATTCAAGGCGAACGACTCACTGGAATGCCGAAACTGCCATGATTTCAAATTCATGGACTTCACCGAGCAAAGCTCCCGCGCCGCACAACTTCATGAGCGTTTCCTCTCCTCGAAAGAGAAAACATGCATCGACTGCCACAAGGGAATTGCCCACAAGCTTCCTAATATGAGTAAGGCTGCCCAGGTGAAATGAACGCCAGGGTTTCTCGCGCTGGTGTGATTTGACGGATACCTGATATGGGATGATGTTCGTCAGCGATGATTATGAAAATCAGACTGATATTTGCCGGAACCGCGGCGCTTGCCCTGTTGCTCGCCGTTATCCTGCTTGCTCCGGCCCTTGCCGCTGAACCCTTTACGCTGGACGCTGTCCGCGCCCAGGTTCGGCAGGACTATAGGAGCCTCCCGCATCTTTCAACCCAAGCGCTGGAACGCGCGATGGCGGCGAAGGATAACCTTCTCGTGCTCGATGTGCGTGAGAGACAAGAATTTGCGGTGAGCCGGATTAAAGGCGCGCAACGCGTCGACCCCGGCATCTGGCGATGGACTTTCATGAACCGGTTTGGCGAGAAGGTACGCGGCAAGACGGTGGTGTTTTACTGCTCGGTTGGTATGCGCTCATCGCGCCTCGCGGCCACTGTTCGAGCCTCCCTCATGGAGCAGGGCGCTAAGGAAGTCTACAATCTCGATGGCGGGGTTTTTGCCTGGCACAACGAAACACGCGCCCTGGTGAACGGTAATGGCGTGACGGATTTCGTCCATCCTTTTGACCGCAAATGGGGAACATTGGTGAAGCGTCAGGCGCTGGTGAGGGTCACGCCTTAATTTGTTTCCTGCGTGTTTCGCCAGCGGGGCCAGAGTGTAGTGCGGGCTAGCTGCCTGAAAATTCAAACAGGCGGAACTGAAAACAGGATTTTCAGAAACGCTCCATGTCCCGACGCCCACGAGAGCGGACATAAAAACACAAGGGTTAGAATGTCTCCTTTGGCGGTCACTAGCAGGTCAAAAAACGATGCCATACCTTGGCACCGCGATGCCGGAGGAGGAGCCGCAGGCAAATGCGCCTTTTTTCCTCATCGTGTGTCCGCGCGGGCGCAAACGACAATTCGCCGGACCACCTCCACATTCATCACCAGGGCGACAACACCCAAAGTGAGCAGGGGCTGATTCAAGACGGCGCCGAGGAAAATGATGAATACCCGCACGTCCCGGCCCAGCCGGAAGTATGAGGCGCCTTGCAGTCTTTGCGCCATCAACCCGTCATACTTGTCCGCCGTATAGCTGTTCAGGAAAGACCCCGCAATCGCCGCGAACCCAAGCAAGATGGACAGGTTCGTGCCGGTCGTGGCGAATTCGTGCCACATCAGGCCGAACAACAAGATGGCGTCGGCATACCGGTCGAGAACCGCGTCAAACCAGCCGCCAAACGCGCTTTGCGAATGCTTCAGCCGGGCAATCTCGCCGTCGCAACCATCGATGATCGATGCCAGTTGAGCCAGTACACCACCGATGGCCAGGGCAGGATAGCCTCCAAACGCCATCATTCCCGCCGCTATACATGACAGCAGCCAGGAAACCAGAGAGATCTGGTTGGGCGTAACGGATGTACGCACCAGAGTGCGGCTGAACCATCGGGAAACCGGCCGGTTGAGATGGCGCGCTACCGGTCCGTCCCGAGTCTTGCGGCCCTGGCTGTGCATCAGCCGCCGCTCCGCCTCGGCCAAGGCCTCGGGTGTATCTACGTCGAGCCATGACAGTCCCGTCACATCGACGGTTTTTGCGCGGCCTTCACCCGCCAGTTCCCTGAGCCCGTCGGAAAGCCCATGCCTGTTGCTTGCCGCCGCGCGCTCCAGACCCTCGAACAGGCCGGACGTGCAAAGCATAACCCCGGTGTCGCCGGCG
>CAYOEI010000071.1:0-16535 GCA_964402825.1 uncultured Hyphomicrobiaceae bacterium | reverse complement strand
GAAGCGAGCCAGAGGATGGCTTCAGCCACTTCTTCAGGTGTACCACCACGGCCCATGGGTGATGTGGGGCCAATACGGTCAACGCGACCCGGCTCACCGCCACTGGCATGGATATCGGTGTATATGACACCCGGGCGCACTGCGTTGACACGGATGCCTTCGCTCGCCACTTCCTTCGCCAGTCCAATGGTCATGGAGTCAATGGCGCCCTTGGACGCGGCATAGTCCACATACTCGTTTGGGCCGCCGCGTTTCGCCGCCATTGATGAAACATTCACGATTGAGCCACCCTTGCCGCCATGTCTGGTAGACATGCGTTTCACCGCCTCGCGGGCACACAGAAAAACTCCCATGACATTGGTGGCAAGCACCCTTTCGAGGCGGCCTGCATCAATGTCTTCGAAACGCATCTGTTTCTCCAGAATACCGGCATTGTTGATCAGCACTGAAAGCGTCCCCAGTTCCAGATCGCAGACATGAAACAGGCGCTCTATGTCATTTGCATCAGCCACATCCGCCTGAACGCTAAGCGCCTTGCCGCCGCTCTCCTCGATGTCCTTGACGATCCGTTCGGCCGCTTCACGGCTTGATTTGTAATTCACGCAGATCGCATAGCCATTTTTGCCTGCCAGCCGCGCCGTCGCCGCGCCAATGCCGCGCGACGCTCCGGTTATGAGCATGACGGGGCTCATGCCGCACCCAGAGGTTCTGTCGCGGCTTTCAGCCATGCCTTGTCCTTGCCTTTGAGTTCATGCCCAAGTTCCTTGAACACCCGCGCATGATAGGCATTGAGCCACTTGAGTTCATCGCGCGTGAGCAAGGAGACATCGATCAACATCCGGTCGAAGGGGGCAAGGGTCAAGGTTTCGAAACTCATCATCGACCGTTCGCCGCCCTTAACTTTTCGCAAAGGGGTGACCAGCTCCAGATTTTCGATGCGGATGCCATAGTGACCTTCGCGGTAATAGCCCGGTTCATTGGAAAGAATCATACCGGGCACCAGAGTCACCGTGGATTTTTTTGAAATACTTTGAGGTCCCTCATGGACACTTAAGTAGCTCCCCACACCGTGGCCCGTGCCGTGGTCAAAATCCAGACCAGCATTCCACAAGGTCGCGCGCGCCAGCGGGTCGAGATCCACACCGCGCGTGCCTTTTGGAAAGCGCGCCGACGAAATGCCGATATGCCCCTTGAGCACGAGAGTGAAATGACGGCGCATATCCTTGGTGGGAGCGCCAATCGCGATCGTGCGGGTGATGTCGGTGGTGCCATCGAGATATTGCGCACCGGAATCGACCAGATAGAGCGAGCCGGGCTCAAGCAGAGCATTGGTGCTTTCGCTCACCCGGTAATGCACGATCGCCCCGTTGGCGCCCGCACCGGAAATTGTTTCAAAGCTGATCTCTTTGAGAACGCCAGTTTGCTTGCGGAAGGCCTCCAGTTTTTTCGCTGCCGTAATTTCATCGAGTTTGACTGAGGGCTCTTTCGCGTCCAGCCAGGCAAGGAAACGGCACATGGCGACACCATCACGCTTGTGCGCGATGCGGGCGCCGGCAATCTCGATCTTGTTTTTTATTGCTTTGAGATCAAGGCAAGGGTCGGTGGCATGGACGATTTCAGCGCCAGCATCAATAAGCTGATCGGCAAACCACTGTGAGGCTTTTGAGGTATCGAGTTGAATTTTGCCTCCGCTCTTACCCAATGCCGCGAGGGCGCCGGACAATTGCTCCGGTTTGCGCAGCGTCACATCCTTGGTCAGCGCCCTGCGAACAGGTGCGGTGAGTTTACCAGGCGCAATGAAAAGCTCTGGTTTTCCCTTGGCGGGGAGTATCGCGAAGCATAGCGGCAGCGGAGTATGGGGAACATCGCGCCCTCTTATGTTCAGCAACCAGGCGATGGATTCAGGCAAAGTGAGAACGGTGGCGGGGGTTTTGGATTTGCGCAGTAGTCTTTGAATTGATGATATTTTTTTTGCGGCTATCAGGCCTGAATATTTAACAGGATGCAGGGAAACGGGCGCGCGGGGCGTTGCCGGGCGATTCTTCCAGATCGAATCAACCAGATTTTCAGGCTGGGCGGAAAGATTTACGCCAACTTCATCCGCTGATTTTTTTAACAACTCAATCGCCTTGATGCTGTGCAGCTTAGGGTCGTAACCGAGGGTTGCGCCTTTTTTGAGATGTTTATTTATCCAGTCTTCCGGCGTGTTCTGCGGCATCTGAAGGATGTCAAAGACGCGCGTATCAACCTGTTTGGGGGCTTGCAGGGTGTAGCGGCCATCGACAAAAAGCGCCGCCGACCCGATGCCGACAATGGCTATGCCTGCTGACCCGGAAAATCCGGTTAGCCAGGACAGGCGCTCCGCGCAGGCAGGCACAAATTCGTTCTGATATTCATCCGCGCGCGGCACCAGGAACGCGTCCAGCTTGCGCCTCTTCAGCTGCTTGAGCAGCAGCGCCACCCGGGGTTTGCCCTTCGAGGGGTCGGAAATATCTTTGTAGCTCTGAAACATGACTGGCTTTGTACGCGCTGGTTTCTCCCCGATCAACGCGTCATGCGCAGTGCGCAATGCTGCGTTGCAGCATCAAGCCTACTCCTGATGCCAATATCTCTTATTTTTAGGTCAACATCATCAGCCCATTTGGGTTGATGCAACCCCTGTCGATAAGGAAATTGCTATGACCGCAACGACCTACACACATATCCCGGGTGCACACACCCCGGACGCAAAGCCGGGGGCATCGTTCGGTGCAAAGTTGAGCCGTATCTTCTGGCGCATGATTGAAGCCAGGGAGAAGGCCGTACAAAAGCGGATTGCGAGCCATTTTCAGGGTCTGGATAATGAGCATCTTGTAAAACTCGGATATTCGCCAGTCGATGTCGCCCGGATACGCCGGGGCTGACGCCTAACGAGAAGTATGGCGAAGGGTAAGCGTTACCCAGTCGCAAATCGTGAATTGGCGGAGGCGCGTAAAGCCTGCTGCACCATAAGCAGCGGCAACGCGCCCCGCCTGTTCGCGTGTAATTCCCGACAAGATAACGATTCCGCCGGGCCGCAGCGCCCGCGCGATGGCTTGCGCCATGGCGATGAGCGGGGTGGCGAGAATGTTGGCGATGACGAGATCGTAAGGGCAATTGCCACGGATGAGGGGGTGAGCCAAACCCTCCGCTGTGATGGTTTGCACATAGGCTTTGGCGCCATTTCTCCGGACATTCTCGCGCGCTGTTTTTTGGGCAATAGGGTCAATATCGCTGGCGATAACCTGGACCCTCCATGCGCGCGCTGCAGCGATGGCCAGCACGCCGGTACCGGTCCCGATGTCCAGCACGCAGTCAAATTGGTTTTTCTTGGCCAGATCGTCGATCGCCCTGAGGCAGCCCAATGTGGAGCCGTGATGGGCCGTACCAAAGGCCTGACCCGCTTCAATTTCTATGGCCCAGCGACTTCCATGCGCCGCGTCGCGGTCATGGCTGCCATGAACGGTAAAACGTCCGGCGCGCACCGGATGCAGCGCGGCCTGGCTGATGGAGACCCAGTCGGCGTCAGGTATTTCTTCAATCGAAACCGCGTACTCACCGGCTCCCTCGCGGCGCAGAAAGTCCTTCAAGGCCGTTACGTCCGGCTTGCCCTCAAAGGTGGCTTCAACGCGCCACGTACCATCCTCATTGTCGAACAGGCCAATGACTTCGGCAGGCGGCCAGTACAGTTCGTTCAACGCAGCCGAGATGGTTTCCGCCAGGCTCCGGGGCAATGAAATGATTGCCTTATGGGAGGTTTGATCAGCCATCAGGCGGGACTATTGGAGCCACGGCGGGGCAGGGGCGGCAAGACCTGAAATTTGTTTCAGCACATTCTTCTGTGCAAAACGGCGCGACGCGATATAGGGCAATATCTTACGCCGCAGGAAAGTTGCGATTGCACCGCCTGAGGAAATGAACCGGGTTGTGTTATCGACCTCTAAGATCACTTTTTTCGCAATTGGATGGCGTAGCGCGGTGTAGGTTCCGGTTTCGCCTCGCTCTATCAGCCAGGCAAGCCAGGCCGCGTCCTCGATGCCAAGATTCATACCCCTCCCGCCCGCAGGCGAATGGATATGCGCGGCATCACCGGCGAGAAACACCGGGCCCTTTTGGTAGGTCTCGACTTGTCTGTGGGAAATGCGGAAGCGGGATTCCCATTCTACTTTTTTCACTGTGATACCGGGCGGGATGACACCGAGCACATCGGGAGTGTCCGCAACAATGCGGAAGAGATCATCCCGTATGGGGATTGCGATAAAAAGTGAGGGAAAGTCGTATGCGTGCAATTCATTTTGGGCCAGGCTGCTGACACGGACATCCGCCAGCCCCCAGTCATGTTCATACGCCGCGCCGCCGAAATCGAAGCCCATGGCTTTGCGAACGGTTGAATGAGAGCCGTCAGCGCCGATGACGATATTGGGTATGACTTCCTCAGCTTCGCCTTTGTGTTTGAGAGTGGCAACCGGTTTCCCATCCTTGATGACGAGGGCGGTCAGTTCGGTGTTCCATTCCACTTTAGGGAGTCCGCCGAGCGTTTCGATGAGCAGTTTCTCGGTCTGGATTTGCGGTAGCACAAGCATATATTTCCTGCTTGGATGCGGTAGATTTTGCATGTCGAGCCGAAACAGGAGCCCATCTGGCCCGTGGAAATTCATGGCGCGCGCCTTGATGCCGGCATCGATCAGAGCTGAAGATGCACCGCTTGGTTCCAGAATATCGAGTGTCCGCGGGTTGATGGCGAGTGCACGGGACTCTTTATGAGGCCCAGCATTTTTCTCGATAATGCGTGGCTTGAAGCCGCGCCGGTTGAGCTCTACTGCCGCTGTCAGGCCGACTGGGCCCGCACCAACGATCAGGACAGTGGGTTTGCTCGTCATCTGGCGCCTTTTCTATTTGTCGGGGGAGCGGGTGGCTTGGCGATTTTCTGTTAAAACAAGAAAGGGTCTAGTGCCGCTCAACAAAACTGTCGACGACCTTTTTCTGACCCGCTTTATCAAAATCAACGGTGAGCTTGTTACCGTCTATTCGCAAGATAGCGCCATAGCCGAATTTCTGATGGAAGATGCGATCGCCGACCTGAAAGTCTGAAGCTGCTGATGAGATCACGTTGTTTGCCCTCAGCTCCAGGGTTGGCGGTCCGCTGGATACACCGTCCTGGGCTTTTCGAGCGCGGGCGCGTTGCCAGCCAGGGGTTCCATAGTCACCCGAAAAGGGTGACTGGTTTGTATCGAAACGGCTGACGCCATAACCACCATTCTGGCTGGCGGCTTCTTCCACCTCGACATGGTCTTCCGGCAATTCATCGATAAAACGTGAGGGGATTGCGGGTTGCCACAGCCCATGGGTGCGGCGGTTCTGGACAAATGTGATCTTGGCATGGCGCTTGGCGCGGGTCAGCCCCACATGGGCCAGCCGGCGTTCTTCTTCCAGCCCCGCCGAGCCAGCATCATCCAAGGAGCGCTGGTGAGGGAGCAGACCATCCTCCCACCCGGGCAGAAACACGCTATCGAATTCAAGCCCCTTGGCGGAGTGCAGCGTCATGAGATTGATCATGTCCTCGCCATTGCCGCCGTCGCGGTCCATGACCAGCGATACGTGCTCAAGGAAGCCAGCGAGGGACTCATATTCCTCCATCACCCGGATCAATTCCTTCAAGTTGTCGAGCCGGCTTTCGGCTTTCGGTGATTTGTCCTTCTGCCACATGGCGGTGTAGCCGGACTCATCGAGAATAAGCTCCGCCAGTTCCGTGTGGGGCATTGTTTCGACCATCGCCTGCCAGCGGTCGAAATGGGCCAGCAAGTCTGCAAGGGAGCGGCGCTGGGAGGGTTTGAGTTCCTGGGTTTCAACCAGTGTGCGCGCTGCCTGCATGACAGGAATGGAGTGTGCGCGAGCATGGGTGTGCAGGATGTTGAGTGTCGCATCGCCAAGGCCCCGGCGCGGCGTATTAACGATGCGCTCGAATTTGAGATCGTTGGAGGGGTTCAGCGTGGCCTCGAAATAGGCGGTGGCGTCGCGTATTTCCTGGCGTTCATAAAATCTGGGCCCGCCGATCACCCGGTAGGGAAGCCCCAGTGTGACAAAGCGGTCTTCAAAGGCGCGCATCTGGAACGAGGCGCGCACCAGAATGGCGATCCCGTTCAGGGAATGCTTCTGGCGCTGCAGCTGTTCGATGTCCTCGCATATGGTGCGGGCCTCTTCCTCATCGTCCCAGCAACCCTGGAGCTTGACCTTCTCACCGTCTTCGCCGCTCGTAAGCAGCGTCTTGCCGAGCCGTTCCTGGTTGTGGGCAATAAGAGAGGAGGCGGCGGCCAGGATATGTCCGGTGGAGCGATAATTTTCTTCAAGCCGGACAACCTTGGCGCCGGGGAAGTCACGCTCGAAGCGCAATATGTTACCCACCTCGGCGCCGCGCCACCCATAGATCGATTGATCATCGTCGCCGACGCAGCAGATGTTGCCGCTGCCCTGCGCCAGCAGGCGCAACCACAGATACTGGGCGACATTGGTGTCTTGATACTCGTCCACCAGCATGTAGCGCAGTCGCCCCTGATATTCGGCCAGGACTGTGGGGTTTTCCTGGAGCAGGCGCAGGCACTCCAGCAGCAAATCGCCGAAATCCGCCGCGTTCAGGTCCTTGAGCCTCTTCTGATATAGGGCGTAGAGTTTTGCGCCGCGCCCATCCGCGAACACGAATGATTCTCCGTCCTGCACCTTGTTTGGTAGAAGCCCGCGGTTTTTCCAGCTGTCGATATGGGCGGCCAGTTGCCGTGCGGGCCAGCGTTTCGGGTCGATATTTTCCGCTTCCAGAAGCTGCTTTAAAAGCCGGATCTGATCGTCTGTATCGAGAATCGTGAAACTCGATGTGAGATCGACGAGTTCCGCGTGCCGGCGCAGGATGCGTGCGGAAATGGCGTGGAAGGTGCCGAGCCAGGGCATGCCCTCCACCTGACCGCCGATGAGCGTGCCGATGCGGGCTTTCATCTCGCGCGCCGCCTTGTTGGTGAAGGTGACAGCGAGAATTTCACCTGGCCGGGCGCGGCCCTGACCCAAAATATGCGCGATACGAGTGGTGAGTACGCGGGTCTTGCCAGTGCCCGCCCCGGCCAGAACCAGCACCGGGCCGTCAAGCTGCGTGACAGCTTCGCACTGCGCTGCGTTCAGCGCATCCAGATAAGCGGGCCGGGCCATGGCCCGCGCTGAAAGGGACAATGCGGCGTCTTCGCCAGCTTCAGAATCGCCATCTGGAGCCATGGCTTCGTTTGTTGCGCGAATCTCATGCATGGGTGCGGACTATACCATTGCGGCCGGACAGTCAGCAGGCATGACGTGTTTTATTTATGTTCTTCTTCGCTGGCTTCAATCAGGGCGTCGTTAAAGGCATTGAGCGCATCAAGATGCTCTACCCATCCAGCAAGTTTGCTCGTATCCAGGCTGTTGACCACGGGGATGCGTTGATGTCCTGTCCGATCGAAAGCTCTCATAGCCGCCTCTACCGTGTCATCGGGCGTGAGCCAGTCCGGGTTCTCCTCAACACCTTTCATCCCGGTCGCTTCACCCGGGTCCAACGCGATCATGAATTCGCGTACCTTAAGAGAGCGCATAATGTATTTGTGCGGACCATCATTCAGAAAAATACCGCGGGTCGATAACAGGTAATGGAAGAAACTCTGCCCGTGGACGGCTTGCGTGAGACCCGTCGAAATTGAGATTGCAAGCAGCAGGGCGAGGGTCATTTCATAACCGCCGGTGAGCTCAAATACTATAAGCGTGGTTGAAATGGGTGCGCCAAGCACCGCAGCCGTGACCGCGCCCATGCCAATTATTGCATACAGGCCATGACTGGATGCGACATCAGGAAAAATGCTTGCGGCCATGATCCCGAAGGCGCCGCCGCACATAGCGCCGAGATAAAGAGATGGCGAGAACACACCACCGCCAAATCGGCTTGCCAGAGTGATAGCCGTCGCAATCGTTTTCAGAACCAGCAATGTGAGCAGCAGATAAAGCGGGAATTGCTGTTTCAGCGCCGCATCGGTGGCGTCGTAGCCTACACCCAGAATTTGCGGGAACCAGATTGCAATGCCGCCGACCATCAGCCCGCCGATAACTGGCCGGGTCCATAACGGCACATCGACGGTTTCAGAGACCCGTTGACTGGCGACGACGGCAAACTGAAAAGCGATGGCCACGCCCGCGCAAGTGAGCCCCAGCAATGCGAATGCGGGAAACTCCCAATAGGAAGTGATCGAGTATTGAGGGATTATAAAAGCGGGAAAATCGCCCAGATGAATGCGCGCGATCACTGTTGCGCCCACGCTCGATATGACGATTGGGACGAAAGCGCGCATCCCGTAATGCGCCAGAATCACCTCATGGGCAAACAGGACACCGGCGATGGGGGCGTTGAAGGATGCCGAAACCGCCGCGGCAACCCCGCAGGCCAGCAATGTGCGCCGCGCCGCATGAGAAAATTTGAACAAATCCACCAATACCGATGCCAGCGTCGCGCCGAGATGTACGACGGGCCCTTCACGGCCAGCGCTCGCACCCGCCCCCAATGAGACTGCAGATACGAGCGCGCTGCCGAGGCCAACCTGGGCCCGTATCCGGCAGCCTGAAAGGGCTCGCGCCTCGATGACATCGGGAACGCCATGAGCGCGCCGTCCCGGCATTACGTAATGAAGGAAAAGTCCAACGAGAAGGCCTCCAAGGGCTGGAGCCATGAGAATAATCCACCATGGCTTCTGAGAAGCGATTGAAAAAACCGTCTCATCAGATGTGCCGAGCCAAAATAATTGAACAAAACCAATTAGTTCACGAAAGAAGATGGCGAAATAGGCCGCGCCGATGCCGATGATCAGAGCTACGGCCCACACCAGTGGTTGCTGTTCGATCAGAAAATTCCGCAAGTTAGGCATCATCCCGTCGTGGATGAGATGCGCCAGCCACTCAATGACATTGTTTGCGCCGCGCCAGCGGTCACGGGCCGCAGGCGGGTTGACCGGTTCGTTTCGTTTATCTTTGCCGGGGTCCTGTGAGTCAGCCATCCGTCAGTGCGTTCCCCCAATCCATCCTAAAAAGTCCAGGCCATCAGTCCGTTCCCGATTCGGATAAGAGGTTAGGCGTCCAGTCCCTTTCGGCCAAGCCTTTCGATTTGCTAGACTGCACATCGAATTCGAAATAGATGAGGGTCAGGAGGCAGTCCAGATGCCGGTGATGATCGCCGAGCGAGTAGAACGCAGCGCAGTCGAGACAGTTATTGCCGCGTTGAAAAAGCCCATGGGTAACCGGATTTCAACCGGGACCGAGGTGTGCGAGCAGCATGGCAATACTCTCACATGGCTGCCCAATCAGCCGCCGGACGCGGTTGTGTACCCGCAAACCACGGAAGAGATCGTGGCTATCGTCAAACTATGCGCCGAACACCGCGTGCCGATAATCGCTTTCGGTGCGGGGACTTCGCTTGAGGGGCATTTGAATGCGCCCCTTGGCGGGCTGTCGCTCGATCTGTCCCGGATGAACAAGATTCTGGCCGTGCACGATGAAGACCTTGACTGCGTGGTTGAAGCGGGCGTGACGCGCGGGCAGCTCAATGAGCATCTGCGCGATACCGGCCTCTTTTTTCCTGTCGATCCTGGAGCCGACGCCACACTTGGGGGCATGGCGGCGACGCGGGCCTCGGGCACCAATGCGGTGCGTTATGGCACCATGCGGGATGTGGTTCTCAATCTCACCGTGGTCATGGCCGACGGCTCTGTGGTCCGCACCGCCAGACGCGCGCGCAAATCGTCAGCCGGTTATGATCTTACTCATTTGCTGGTGGGGTCCGAAGGGACGCTCGGCATCATCACGGAACTTACACTCAGGCTGTACGGCATTCCTGAGTCCATCCTGTCCGCGGTCTGTCCCTTCAAGACAGTACGCGGTGCGTGCGATGCGACCATCATGGCCATCCAGCTCGGTCTTGGGCTGGCGCGCAGTGAATTTCTGGATGAAGTGCAGATTGAAGCCTGCAATGCACATTCGAAACTGGATTTGCCGGTAGCACCGACGCTTTTCCTGGAGTTTCATGGTACTGTCGCATCCGCTCGCGAGCAGGTTGAGACATTCAAGGAAATTGCGTCCGACAATGGCGGCGGCGATTTTCAATGGGCCGAGCGGGCCGAGGACCGCAATAAAATATGGGCTGCCCGGCATGACGCTTATTGGGCGGCGCGCATCTACCGGCCCGGCGCACAGGTTATCGCGACTGATGTCTGTGTCCCGATCTCGCGGCTGGCCGAATGCGTCGTTGAAACACAAAAAGATATTGCCGAGTTGGGCCTTTTAGCGCCGATTGTCGGGCATATCGGAGATGGCAACTTTCATGTGCTGCCATTGATTGATATGGACAATGAGCAGGAGGTGGAGGCTGCGCATGGTTTTCTGGACCGGCTTGTCGGCAGGGCCCTGGCGATGGACGGCACCTGTACCGGCGAACATGGCGTTGGCGCTGGCAAAATGAAATATATGCGAAACGAACATGGGTCAGGCGTGGATGTCATGCGTGCCATAAAAAAGACTCTCGACCCCCGCAATATTTTTAACCCCGGTAAAGTGGTTGACGTGGCGTGAGTGGTTATAGTCATAAAGAAATCAGCTCGCTGGCTGGTAAATTGGTGTTCCGGCGGGAGGCGGCAATGCGCCTGGAGGACAGTCCGCAATGAATTCTATTCTGCTCTTTCTGGCAGGACTGCTGGCGCTGACGCTGAGTGTGCTCTTCGCCGCGCCTTACTTTATCGACTGGAACGACTATCGGGATGTTTTCGAGGCGCAGGCGTCAAAACTGATTGGCCGGAAGGTCGATGTGGGCGGAGATGTGTCCCTCACATTATTGCCAGCTCCCGTACTGCGATTTGACACGATCAATGTCGCTGACGCCAAGGGCGGGTTTGAGACGCCTTTCGCCTCCGCGCGCTCGTTTACGGTCTGGCTCTCTGTTCCGCCATTGCTGCGCGGCACGATCGTGGCGCGCTCGGTGAAAATAGACCAGCCGGTTATCAACCTGCGTCTTGACAAGGACGGCTCCGGAAACTGGTCCGATCTTGGTGGAGAGGCTGCCGACCTGCCGTTTCTTCCCAAGGACGTGGCATTGAATTCCGTCCTGATAGGCAACGCCACGGTGAATTTCTGGCGCGGCAAGCCCGAGCCATCCTCCATCATTGAAAAGCTGGACGGCGAGTTGATTTCCCGTTCGTTGCGCGGCCCCTACAAATTTACCGGCAAGTTCGAGCTTGATGGAAAACGCCGGGATTTGCGTTTCTCGACGGGACGCCGTGAGGACAATGGTGATTTTCGGCTAAAAGCGAGCGTCCTCAACCCTGAAAATAAAGACACATATGCAATTGATGGTTCTGTGAGGGGGCTGGGTGCGGTTCCTGCATTCAAAGGAAAATTTCGCGCCCGCCTGGCTGACAAGCTGGCCGATACACCGGCGGATGCGGGCAAGGCCGGAGAGGGGGATGAGCAGAAAAGCACTTCTGTGGCGCCGGTTGAAATCAAGTCCGAATTGCTCGCCAGCCTGACTGGCGCCCAGTTTAGCGAAACCGAGGTGACGGTAACGAAGAATAACAAGCCGCAAACATTACGAGGCCTTCTCGACGCCAGATTTGGCGGAGGACTTGAGATCGCCGGCACGTTTTCCTCCCGGTGGGTGGATATCGATTCCTGGCTGCGGAAAGAGAATGATGCTCCGCTGAAATTGAATATGGCTCTGAGCGGGCTGGCGGAAGAAATACTTAACCGGGTGTCAGGAATTAAGCAGGGGTCTCTGAGGCTGTTTTTCGATCAGGCCGTACTTGCCGGTGATCTGACGACAAACCTGCGCGCTTCGTTGGAAATAGCCGATAACAAACTCATAGTTTCGAGCCTGTCGGCCAAGCTGCCTGGTAACAACAGATTGAGGCTGGAAGGCACATTGAGTGAAGGGGAGACGGGTCCGGTTTTTACGGGTCCGGTATCGCTCAACGGTGATGCGCTATTGCGCTTGTTGCGATGGGCGGGGATTTCGCAGCCCGCGAGTTCGATAACCCAGCAGGGCGATTTCTCGCTAAAGGGAAACTTGACGCTGCTGCCGGACGGGATTGCGCTGCGCGAAGGTGAGGGGGAACTGTTCGGCTCAGCCTTTAGCGGGGGATTCAATTATCGCGGCGGCGAGAATGGCGAAATCTCCCTCACCCTGAAGAGTGAGCAGATGGATCTGGCCAAGCTGTTCAGCGCAGACGGCTCCAAGGTAACGCTTTGGGATTTTTTGGCCGAGAAACGCGTGGAGGATGAGGAGGCCCCATTCAGTCAGTCTCTGGCGTGGCTGGGCAAGCTGCACGCCAAGGCTGATATCAGCATTGGAGCGATCTCGCTTCCGGGCCTGGAAGATGGTGCGCTGGAAGCGAACGTCGCGTTGAAAGAGGGCGTGCTCGATATCAACAGGCTGCTTATAAGTTCAGGGCGGGATATAAATATCCAGGCCGCAGGGCGTCTGACCGGGCTTAACTCCGATCCGCTAGGGGAGTTGACTTTGGCCGTTCAGGCAGGGACGCGGCAGGGCTTGTCTGCTTTAGGTGCTTTTTTGAATGTGCCCGAAAACATCCTCAGCTCTCCTGAGGGTCTGGCTGCTTTTGTGCCGGTGAATGTCACGGCGGCAATCCGCTCGTCAGATGCTGAAGCCAAGGGTCTGACGACCATGCTTGAAGGTTCGGTTGGCAAGAGCGACATCAAGATAAAGCTTGATTTCGCGGGTGCGCCGGCCAACTGGACATCGGGTCAGCTTGGCATACAGGGAAGTATAACAAACGCATCGGGAAAAGCACTGCTTCAGCAATTACGCCCGCAACTCAAGGTGAGCGATCTGGCTGGTTTCGAAGAGGGTCGGGGAACGTTGTCGCTTGAGGCGAATGGCGTCCCTGAATCCGGTTTGGAGTCGAAGCTGGTTCTGGATGCGGGCGGAGAGAATTGGACAACTCAGGGCATCTACCGCATTGAGGCGGACCAAAACAGCTTTTCGGGCGTCACCGCCTTCACCGCGAAAAACATGGCTGCCGGCTTGACGCTCCTGGGCATCCGTTTGGCTCCGGGCCACGCTCAGGAGCCGGGCAGTTTTACGGCAGATATCACCTCCTCTTCCGGCAAATATGTTTTCAAGAATTTGCAGGGCCAGATAGGCACTGCCACATTTAGCGGTGAGATGGATGTCGTATTGGGCCGCGAATCGACTTCCATTAATGCAGAAATCGACGCGAATAAAGTGTCATTGCCGGCTCTGTTCGGTTCGATGGTTTCCTGGGACCCGGCGAATGGTGACGCAGGGACAATCCGGGGTGTTTCAAGGGTCGATGGATATTGGCCCGGCAGCCGGTTCAACACCGATCTGTTCGACGAAATCAATGGCACGCTCAAGCTGAATGCCGAGCATCTGGTCTTGACCGGCGGGCTTGTTCTGGATGACGCCAAGATGCGGGCCAGCCTGTCTAACGGCGTCATGAAAGTCTCCTCTCTGGAGGGGGGTCTCTATGGAGGTACACTCAAGGCAAGCGGCCAGCTGGCGAAGCGCGGCGGCGGCATGGCGCTGGACGCCAAAGCCGAGGCTGAAGGGCTTCAGCTGGAAAAACTGACGCTTACTGCATCTGGTGCAGCCCTCATCCATGCTCCAGCGGAGATGGCTATATCCGTGACGGGCGTTGGTCTGACGCCAAGAGGCATCGCCGCCAGCCTTACCGGTAAAGGCCGGCTTGAATTCGGATCGGGAAAAATCAAAGGTTTTTCGCTTGGCGCGGCGCATGTGGCTGCAATGTCCGCGCAGAAGGAGAAATCAAGGGGGGGTGTCGATGAGGCGGCGCTTAGCCAGCGGATCGCCGACAATCTGAAAAATTCCGAGATGTCCTTTTCTCGGATTTCAGTGCCATTTATCGTGCGCAATGGCGTTGCTGAATTCGAAAAGGTGGCGCTGTCGGATGCGCAAGGCCGGGCGACGGTTACCAGCTATCTCCAGTTTTCAACGCTTCAACTGGATAGCGAGTGGGCCCTGCAGGCCGCCGGGCTGGAGGGGGGAGACAAAAGTGCGAAGGTGTCTCTGGTGTTCTCGGGCGCCCTTGAGGATATCGGAAAGCTCAAGCCAAGGATTGATACAACCGGTCTTGCCAGATATGTGACAATCCTGAAAATGCAGCGCGATGTCGAAAAACTGGAGAATCTAGACGTCACCGGCACTGGGCCGGTTACGCCTGTAAAAGCTGAGGAGAAAACTCCTGCAGCTCAGGCAAAAAAGATCGCCAAGATGAAGAGGATCACAGCACCGCAGACCGGTGTGCCGCCGGAACCCGTTGAAGTTCCGATTGCAATTGAGAGCCCGGCGGCATCACGCGAGCCCGCCGGTCTGCTGCCAAAGCGCAGCGCTGTACCTGCGGTGTCCGCGCCCAGCGTTGCCGCCGTACCTGTTCCGGCCGCTCCAGCGCCGCCAGTGTCTCCTGCGGCGCCAGTAATACCGGAAACTCCAGCTCCGCTGCCAACGAGAAAGCCGCCAGCGCCGCCAGCGCCGTCAGTGCCAGCGGCACCTGCCCAGGAACCTCAACAGCCTCAACATCAAATTCCCGCAGCAGCGCCACAACCTGCCGCAACCGCATCACAACCTGCCGCAGCCGCATCACAACCTGCTGAGGAGTTGCCCTGGTTACGGCAGACGGTGCCCGCGCCCGCGCCTGCGGCTGACACGTTACCTGTGATTGCAGATGACGGATCGCCTCAGGCACTCGTTCCAGAGAATCCACCGATCGCCCCGCCACGCCCGCCGGTACGGCCGCGCCGGAGCACATTTGATGTCTTCCCGCAGGCAGACAATTAAAATCTACGAAGATTCTTTGCGGTAATGGGCAAGGACCATGCTGCGAATGGCGCTCGACAATCCGCATTGCTGTCGCCCGGCGTCAATTTCAGAAATAAACGCGGAGACGGATTGTCCCCGGGCTTTGGCCACGGCTTTCAGTGCATCCCAGAAATCATCTTCCAGCGATATACTGGTGCGGTGCCCGGCGATGGTCAGCGAGCGCTTTTTCGGCTTGTATGCCATAAAAACCCTTTAGTCGCTCGGGCCGATCATGTCCTGGGGCCGCACAATACGGTCGAAATCAACCTCGCTCACATATCCAAGCCGCAGCGCTTCCTCGCGCAACGTCGTGCCGTTCTTGTGGGCGGTCTTTGCGATTTCGGTGGCCTTGTCATACCCAATTTCAGGAGCCAGCGCCGTCACCAGCATGAGTGAGCGCTCCAGCAGATCTGCAATGCGCTCCAAGTTCGGTTTGATGCCAGCCACGCAATTGTCGGTGAAGCTGACGCTGGCATCGGCCAGCAGCCGGATTGATTGCAAGACGTTGTAGACAATCACCGGTTTGTAGACGTTGAGTTCGAAATGCCCCTGGCTTCCGGCGATTGTGCAGGTTGTATGGTTGCCCATCACCTGGGTGCAGACCATGGTCAGCGCTTCACACTGGGTCGGATTGACCTTACCCGGCATGATGGATGAGCCGGGTTCATTTTCCGGTAAATCAAGCTCGCCCAGCCCTGAACGCGGGCCCGACCCTAAAAAGCGGATATCGTTCGCGATCTTGAACAGGCTCACCGAAACCGTGTTCAGCGCGCCGGATAATTCAACCATGGCGTCATGGGCGCCAAGGGCTTCGAATTTATTGGGAGCGGTTATGAAAGGCAACTTGGTGAAGCTGGCAACTTCTTCAGCAAATTTCTCCGCGAAGCCGGACTTGGTGTTGAGGCCGGTACCCACGGCGGTGCCGCCTTGGGCGAGTTCAAATATGGCTGGCAGGGCCTGCTCAACGCGGCGGATGCCGTTATCGACCATTTTTGTGTACCCGGAAAATTCCTGGCCCAGCGTGACCGGAGTTGCATCCTGGGTATGGGTTCGCCCGATCTTGATGATATCGGCCCATTGCTGTGCTTTGTCATTCAGCGCATTGCGCAGTCTTTGCAGTGCGGGAAGAAGCGCGTGCATGGCCTCTTCGCCGGTGGCGATGTGCATGGCAGTTGGAAACACATCATTGGAGGATTGAGACTGGTTCACGTGATCGTTCGGATGGATGGGGTCTTTTGATCCGATCGTGCCGCCGAGCATTTCAATCGCCCGGTTCGCAATCACCTCATTGGCGTTCATATTCGACTGGGTGCCCGAACCCGTTTGCCAGACGACCAGCGGGAAATTGTCGTCAAATTTTCCTTCGGCAACTTCGAGCGCGGCGGCGGCTATCGCATCCGCCAGTCTCACATCGATAGTGTCGAGGGCGACGTTGGTTCGCGCGGCGCAGCGTTTAACGATCCCCAGGGCGCGCACAAGAGGCGTCGGCATGGTCTCGAAGCCAATCTTGAAATTGCCCAGCGAGCGTTGCGTCTGTGCGCCCCAATATTTGCCGGCTGGCACTTCGAGAGGGCCGAAGGAATCGGTTTCGGTTCGCGTCTTGCTCATATCCCCAATCCTT
>CAYOEI010000070.1:0-5441 GCA_964402825.1 uncultured Hyphomicrobiaceae bacterium | reverse complement strand
TGTAACTGAAAACTGGCGTATGCCAGTTTTCAGGATAAAGACGCCGGGCGGATTTCGAAAAAATACCGTGCGCGGGGCGCTGGAAAGTCGCCTCAACTAAAACGGATGCGGTTTTTCAGTGTCCTGCGCAGTCCCTTGCTTGGGGATGAATGTAAAACCCGGAGCCTTGCGGCTGCCGGATGCATAATGCTGCCTGAAAGGAGCTTGGAGATGGAGCAAGGTTTTATATCGCTCACGGCTGTTCCGCTTCGCGGGCCTGCGCGGGCGCGCGCTATCGCGCGGCGGCCGTTCGGCCTTGCCTCGGCTGCGCCTCGGGTATGTTTTCGCTCACGGCTGTTCCTGCCTTTGGCAGGGCCTCCGCGGGGGCGCGCCATGAGGCGCGGCGCGCGGTTGCGCTTGCCTCGGCTGCGCCTCGGGTATGATTTCGCTCACGCCTCATCCACGACCGGGTTGCCCAGCACGCCGATGCCCTCGATTTCAACCTCGACCCGGTCGCCGGCTTTCATCCATCCGGGGGGATTCATGGCGTGGGCGACGCCCGACGGGGTGCCCGTCGCGATCACGTCGCCGGGCTCCAGGGTCATGATTTCCGAAAGGATCGAGATGATGCGCTGGGTTGAAAAGATCATGTCGGCGGTGTTGGAATCCTGCCGGGTCTCGCCATTGACGCGGCTGGTAATGCGCAGGCCCGAAGCGCCCGCGGGCAACTCATCGGGCGTGACGACGACCGGGCCGAGCGGGCCGGTGCCGTCGAAATTCTTGCCCGGCGTCCATTGCGTGGTTTTGCGCTGGTAGTCGCGCACCGATACGTCGTTGAACATCGTGTAGCCGAACACGTGGTTCAGCGCTTGAGCCTCATCGATATGCCGCCCGCCCTGGCCAATGACGATTGTCAGCTCGGCCTCATAGTCGAGCTGGCCGGAGACCTTTGGGCGCACCACCGGCGCCTCGGCGGCCACCAGAGAGGTTGGCCAGCGCACGAAAAGGGAAGGATATTCAGGCATGTCGTGGCCGCCCTCGCGGGCATGGGCGGCATAGTTCAGCCCGACGCAGATGAATTTTCCGGGACGCTCTATCGGCAGCGCCGGGGTCACATCCGTGAGGGGCAGCCTGGCGTCTGGCGAGGCGCTTTTCACCGCATCGGCCACGCGCGCCAGCGCTTGCGGACCAGCTTCGATAAGCGCCAGCAGCGTTATCGGCGCCTGCGTGCCGCAGGCCGCAATATCGATCACCACATCACCTTCAACGGCGCCCAGCCGCGCCGGTCCGCCGGTCTCGAACATCATCAGCTTCATGATTGTTTTCCCTTCACGCGCCGGCTCTGGCGGCCTTTTGTTGACAGAGTGCTCTCCCTTGATTTTGTACGGGATTGGCGGAGCAGGGACCAGGTTATTCAATGCTTTGATTTGTCCGTTAGAAGTGAAACAGTCGCGCAGTTCCCGTATGGCGTTGTGTTTCATCGCGGGCTAATCTGTTGTTGAAAATCACTTGGGGTTTTTAAGTCCCCGAACTGGAGTTTGTATATGCGCATTTGCTCACTCGTAATTTCCCTGGGGGCCTTGGCTGCGCTCGGAATAATTGCCGTTTCGCCTGATGGCGTGCGGGCCGGCGCCGCGCCCGAAGAAGCGCTTTTCCAGCTTCAGGAACGCGGCTACACCGATGTCGGCATTGAACCCAGCGAGGCGCCCGGTTATCAGGCATGGGGATGCAAGAGCGGCACCCGTTTCGCGATAAAAATGGATGCGGAGTCAAACATCACCGATGTGGACCCGGTGGGCAAATGCGGCGCGGGTCCGGGCAGTTCAACTCCGGGCGAGGATCTCCATGTGCGCGCGCCATTTGCAGATGTGCGGGTCGGCAAGGGAGGCGTGCACATTCGTGCGCCCTTTGTTGATTTGCACATTCCGCGATAGGTCTGAAACGGCTTATTCCGCCGCTTCCAATTTATGGTCAATCACCTGGCCGCGGGCCGGATAATCGTGGGCGAGTATAATGTCCAGACCAGCGAGAATTTCCGCGAAACTGGGCCGGGCAAAGGGCATGGTCTGGATGGAACTCCAGTAGAGCGTGTTGTCGGGGCGCACGAAAAATATACCCGGCTCAATGAACAGCGGCGGTTCCTCGACGCCGATCGAGGTCTTGCCCTTGCTGGTCGATATGAACAGGCCCCATTTGCGCGCTTCGTCGAGCGACAGATCGTACCCCAGGGTAAGATTTTCGAGTTTCCAATCTTCCCTGGTTTTTTCGGCGCGCTCCTGCCCGTCGTCTGAAATTGCGATTACGGATACGCCTTTTTGGCCAAACTTTTCAAGTTTGCGGTCGAGGTCTCCCAGATAGCGCGAGCAGATCGGGCAGTGATAGCCGCGATAGAACACGATCATGGTGAAATTTTCGGGCGACTGGCCGCCAAGTGTCCAGGTGCCGCCGCCGGCCGTTGGTACGCTCAATTCCGGCACGTTCTGGCGCGGGAAAAGGGTGGTGTGGGCGTTCATATGAAACTCCTGATCATTTGTCCGAGGGGTGATTGCCAATAAACCTACCGGTATCAGGGCATGGCGCGAAGCCCCGCAATTGGCAATGCAGCTTTTCCGGAAAAAGAGCAGGTGGTTCAGTCAATACTCGTTAAGCGGTTTGCGCCTCGGCCTGGGCGGCGGATTTTTGCACCGCTTTTTGCACTTTCTCAAAGGCGCGCACTTCAATCTGGCGGATGCGTTCACGGCTCACGCCAAACTCGGTCGAGAGATCTTCAAGCGTGATCGTGTCTTCTGAAAGACGGCGCGCGGTAAAGATACGCTTCTCGCGCTCGTTCAGGTTCTGCATTGCTTTTTTCAGGAAATCACGGCGGCGCTCCAGTTCCTGGTTTTTGCCGAGCGCGGTTTCCTGGTCTTCGGTTTCGTCGACCAGCCAGTCCATCCACTCGCCGCCTTCGGTATCGGAGCGCACCGGAGCGTTCAGCGAGCTGTCGCCCGAAAGACGCCGGTTCATCGAGACGACATCGTCTTCGGACACCCCGAGGCGGGTGGAAATCTTTTTCACATTGTCCGGGTGCAAATCGCCTTCCTCGAACGCCTTGAGCTGCCCCTTCATCTTGCGCAGATTGAAGAACAGCTTTTTCTGGCTCGCGGTGGTGCCCATTTTAACGAGGCTCCAGGAGCGCAGGATATATTCCTGGATGGACGCTCTGATCCACCACATGGCGTATGTGGCAAGGCGGAAACCCTTGTCGGGTTCGAAGCGTTTGACCGCCTGCATCAGCCCAACATTACCTTCTGAGATAACTTCGCCAATGGGCAGACCGTAACCGCGATAGCCCATTGCGATGCGGCCAACGAGACGAAGATGCGATGTGACGAGCTTGTGCGCGGCGTCGCGGTCGTCGTGCTCGCGCCAACTTTTGGCGAGCATGTATTCCTCGTCCGGTTCCAGCATGGGGAACTTGCGGATTTCATCAAGGTAGCGGGACAGCCCGCCCTGTCCGCTAACGGTGGGTAATGTTCTGGTCGCCATATGGATGATTTCTCCAGGGCAAAAAAAACGGCACACATGCGCCAACTCCCCCCGGCACTACCTTAATATAGGAACTAACAAGTAAAAAAATACCCTACCTGTACATTATTTCATGATTCTGACAGGCATTTGATGACGCGTGAGATGTCATCCGGCAATTTGCTCTCAAAGAGCATGATTTCGCGGCTTTCCGGGTGTTCAAAGCCCAGAACACACGCATGCAGGGCCTGGCGAGTCAGTTCCGTAACAGTATTGCGCGATTTTTCCGGCAAAGCCTGGGCCTTGGTTCTGAATCCCGACCCGTAAAGCGGGTCGCCGATCAGCGGATGGCCGATATGAGCCA
This sequence comes from uncultured Hyphomicrobiaceae bacterium, assembly GCA_964402825.1. Lineage (GTDB taxonomy): Bacteria > Pseudomonadota > Alphaproteobacteria > Rhizobiales > Methyloligellaceae > UBA2767. Next base: position 1,591 of record CAYOEI010000070.1, on the reverse strand, counting down.
TATGAACACGGATCTGATGTGTGCGCCCGGTTTCTAAGGAGCACTTCATCCGTGACGCCGTCCGCGCATGAGCCGGGCCGAAGATTTCGAGCACCTCAAAATGCGTTACCGCCTCTTTGCCGCCCTCGGCCAACACGCCAATCTTCTGGCGCTGTTGCGGTTTGCGGCCCAGCGCCGCGTCGATTTTGCCCTTGCGCGGATGAGGCACGCCCCACACCAGCGCCTGATAGCTGCGCACAAGAGCGCCGCTGCGCCCATGATCGGCGAATTGCTCCGCCAGCGCCCGGTGCGCCTTATCGGTCTTGGCGGCCACCATCAATCCACTGGTTTCCTTGTCCAGCCGGTGGACGATGCCGGGGCGTTTGACGCCGCCAATCCCTGAAAGGCTTGTCCCGCAATGGGCGATCAGCGCATTAACCAGCGTGCCGGACCAGTGGCCCGCCGCAGGATGAACCACCAGCCCGGCCGGTTTGTCGATGACGATCAGGGACTCATCCTCAAAAACGACATCAAGCGGGATGGCCTCGCCTTCAGGAATTGCAGGTTCTGCGGGCGGGATAGTGATCTGGAACAGCGCGCCGGGTTTGACCCGGAATTTGGGCTCAACTATCGTGCGCCCATTGTGGCGGATATGCTCCGCCTTGATCAGCGCCTTGAGGCGGGACCGGCTAAATTCGGGCAGATGGCTGGCGAGAAAGCGATCCAGCCGCTCCCCCTCGTCATCGGGGCCCGCCTCGATTTCGAAGTGCTGTTCTGTATTTTCGGTGTCTGAATCACTCATAGGTTGGAAAGTATAAATTATGGCGGAAACTGAAAGCCAGTCTGATGTTGTGTCTGATGTCGTACCTGGCACGGTCTTTACCGAGCGTCAGGTGCGCATCCTCAAAAGGGTGGTCATCGCAATGGGCGTTATGCTTGTCGGGGGCTTCATCCTTGTCATTTCGGTCATTGTCTATCAAGCCTGGAACCCCAGAGATAGTGCGAGTGATAGTACGGTTGATCGCCCGGTCCGGAAACTCTCGGCGCCGGCGCCAGGTGCGGCTCTTCTCCCGCCAGGAGAGTTGCGGGTGCCGAAGGGCATGGCGATTTCTCATCTGGCGCTCGATGGCAACAGGCTTGCTGTTCATTTGACGGGCCCTGCTGGAGGCGAAATCCAGATCATCGATCTTGGTACGGGCGCCGTTGTCAGTACGATATCAATCAAAAGTGAATAGACTTGATTGGCTTGCCCCAGCCAAGCTATAGAAGTTTCTGGCTAGTCACATTAGCCCCGTTCGTCTAGCGGTTTAGGACGCTGGCCTCTCACGCCGGAAACAGGGGTTCGATTCCCCTACGGGGTGCCAATTAAATCAAGGAGTTAGATTTTTTCCATCTTTATTTCCCCAACTATTCCCTAATAAGCCTCGCAAGATGGAATAGTGACGGCAGACCTTTGTGGAGCTGCTATTTCCCACTCGCTGCTGTTATTTAGCTGATGCTGACGTGCGCCCCCACTGCCTTGCATTCGCATTCTATACACCACCCCGTCCCCTCAGACCCGTTTCCCCGGCACCCCTCTCTCCAGCCGAGCCTGTGTCTGGGTCCCATCGTG
>CAYOEI010000069.1:0-6584 GCA_964402825.1 uncultured Hyphomicrobiaceae bacterium | reverse complement strand
CTTTCCAGCCGGGTGGCCAATGTGCCCGGCATCATTGAGCGCGTGCCTTACTTTTGCGCCGGGTGGCCGCACAACACCTCGACCGTCGTGCCCGAAGGCGCACATGCCTATGCCGGGATTGGCTGCCATTACATGGTGCAGTGGATGGACCGCTCGACCGAAGGCTTCACCCATATGGGCGGGGAGGGCGCTAACTGGATTGGTGAAGAGCCATTCTCGAAGATGAACCATGTGTTCCAGAATATCGGCGATGGCACCTATGTGCATTCCGGCTCGCTGGCAATTCGCGCGGCGATTGCCGCCAGCACGACCATGACTTTCAAAATCCTGTTCAACGATGCCGTCGCCATGACCGGCGGCCAGGGGCTCGATGGAGACCTTACCGTTCCGCAACTGGCGCATCAGATGGTGGCGGAAGGCGCGGCCCGCGTGGTGGTGGTTGCGGAAGATCCGTCGAAATATCCATCGCGCTCGGATTTTCCCCCGAGCGTCTCCATTCATCACCGCGATGAGCTTGAGGCCGTACAGCGTGAGTTAAGGGAAGTCCCGGGGGTCAGTGTCCTGATTTACGACCAGACCTGCGCGGCGGAGTTGCGGCGGCGGCGCAAACGGGGCATGGCGGAGGATCCGCCCGAACGCATCATGATCAACGATCTGGTATGCGAGGGCTGCGGCGACTGCGGCATACAATCGAACTGCGTGGCGATTGTGCCGCTGGATACCGAATTCGGCCGCAAGCGCGCCATCGATCAAAGCGCCTGTAACAAGGATTATTCATGTCTCAAGGGTTTTTGCCCGAGTTTCGTTACGGTGAGCGGGGCTGAATTGCGGGGTGCAAAATCATCTGGCGCATTCAGCGATGAGCCAGATGCGGGGCCGGCCCTGCCCCCGCTGCCTGACATCGATAAAATACCTGAACCCGAACTCCCCGATCTTTCGCGCCCGTTTTCAATGGTCATCACCGGCGTTGGCGGAACCGGCGTGATCACGCTGGGGGCGCTTATAGGCATGGCGGCGCATCTGGAAGAAAAGGGCGTCGGCATTATCGACATGTCCGGGCTGGCGCAGAAGGGCGGCGCGGTCGCGGTGCATCTGCGCGTCGGCGCGCATCCGCGCGATATCAAGTCCATCCGCGCGTCCGCCTCGGGCACGGATGTGGTGCTTGGGTGCGATCTGGTGGTTGCCGCGTCTGATCCGGTGTTGAGCGTGGTTCTGAAGGGCGTGACATCCGTCATTGCCAACGATCATGAGATGATGACGGGAGATTTCACCCGCGAGCCTGATCTGCACATGCCCATGGATGAGATGCGTAACGCGCTGGCTGAGCGGGCGGGCGCGGAGGCCAGCCGTTTCATCGAAGCCCATACACTTGCCAAATCCCTGCTCGGCGATGTCATGTTCGCCAATGTCTTCCTGCTCGGATACGCCTTCCAGCTTGGCAAGGTTCCGGTATCCGCGAAAGCTCTGGAAGAGGCGATTGAGTTGAACGGCGTGGCTGTGCAGCGCAATCTCGATGCCTTTGGCTGGGGCCGTTTCGCGGCGCAAAACCCGCAAGACCTGGAAAATCTTCTGAGCTCGGTAACGCAGCTTCCGGAGGCGGCGGCACGGCCAAAAACGCTTGATGACGTCATCGCCCGGCGGGTGGAATTTCTCACCGATTATCAGAACGAAAAATATGCGGGAGGCTACAAGAGCCGCGTCGAAGCGATCCGCAAACTTGAGACCGAGCACGCGCCTGGATCATCCGCGCTCGCCAATGCGGTTGCGCAGGGGCTGTTCAAACTGATGGCGTACAAGGATGAATATGAGGTCGCGCGGTTGTATACCGGAGAGGCGTTCAAGCGCCAGCTTGAAAGCACATTCACCGGCAACCCAAAGCTTAAATTTCATCTGGCGCCGCCAATTTTTTCTAAGTTCGATCCGTTGACCGGACGCCCGGCCAAGCGCCGTTTCGGGCCATGGATGATGCCTCTGTTCGGCTTGCTCGTGCGTTTCAAGTGGCTCCGGGGCACGGCATTCGACCCATTTGGGCGCAGTGAAGACAGGCTGCTTGAGCGGCGATTGCTGGAGGACTATGAGGCGGTTCTGGATGAAATTCCTCAATGGCTGAACCCGGACACGCTTGGAATGGCGGTGGAGCTGGTGTCATTGCCTGAAACCATTCGCGGCTATGGCCCGTTAAAGAAACAGGCGGCAACCGCGGCGGATTTGCGGCGCGAAGAATTGCTGAGTGTTTTGCGTGGAGGATCACCTGAACGTCAACATGCCGCATAGAAATTGAGGTGTAACTGGTGGCTGGTCACAAATTGGTTAAGAGCCGCTAATCAGTCGCTATTCCGTGGAAAACTGACTATACAGCAGCAACTTTCATCAAATTCATTTCTCAAGGTCGATACATGTCATACACGCTCGTGGCGGTAACTGTGCTCATGGCTGTCGCCAGTCTCGCTTTGTCGCCGCGCGTCTCCACGCTTGGCTCCTTTTACAAGGGCCACGGGATATCAGGCGACACCCCAACTGTTATCTCCTTAACCCTGTCTCTGGTCACCACATGGATTTTCGCGCGTTCCATCATGAACGCCGCGATTCTTGGATATTTCTATGGCATTGCCGGCGCGCTCGCTTATGCGGCCTATTATCTGTCGTTTTTAACCGGGGCCTGGATTATTGCGTCGCTTCGCTGGCGCCATGGCTTCGACTCCATCCAGGCTTTCCTTGCGGATCGTTTCGGACCTGTGGGGCCGGTCAGCTACTCATTCGTAACCGGTTTGCGCCTGCTGTCGGAGGTGTTTGCCAATCTTCTGGTCATCGGTATTATTTTCGGACCGGCAGGTTCAATGGCCTACGCGGTGTCGATCGTGGCCGTGGGGCTGGCGGTGCTCGCTTATTCGGCGCTTGGCGGGCTGCATGCATCGATCCGCACCGATGTCTTGCAGATGGTCGTATTTCTCGTCGTGCTTGGCGTGCTTATCACCTTCGCGCTTGACAGGGGCAGTTTTGATTTTGAAGCCATTGCCTCTTCCAGCCCGGACGGCACCGGGCCTGGCTGGGTGCTGCTGGCGGTCGCGTTGCTGCAGGTGTGGAGTTATCCGATGCACGATCCGGTTATGATGGATCGCGGTCTCATATCGGACAAAAAAAGCACCATGACGAGTTTTTATCACGCCGCCTGGCTGTCGGTGCTCTGCATCATGGCCTTCGGCATTCTGGGCACCTATGCGGGGCTGGAGAAGCTCGCCGGCGAGAGCTTTATACCGACGCTGATGCGTCTGTTCGGCGAAACCCCGGTGCTGCTGTTCAATATCGCACTGATTATCTCATGCATGTCGACCCTGGACTCGACACTGGCCAGCGCGGCCAAACTCTCAATCGTCGATATGAATGTGGCCAAACCAACTGTGTTCAAGGGCCGGATTGCGATGATGCTTTTCCTCCTTGCGGGGCTTGCCCTGGTGTTCCTGGGGTCAAAGGATTTGTTTAGCGCGGTTGCGGTTTCGGGCACGGCTTCGATGTTTCTGGCCCCGGTTGTTTTCTTTTCACTCTGGGGCGGACGCACGGACATTCCCGCCTGGTCCTATCTATTGGCCTTTGTCACTGCGATCACCGGCGCCGTCATCTATTTCCTTGAGGCGGGCAATCATATGACGCTCATGACCCATCTCACCGGCCTTGAGCATAAATATTCCAAGCTGCTGGTTATCTCGGCGTCGGTGATGGTGCTGGGGTGCCTCTATTTCGCGGCTGGAATGCTCCTCGAGCGCCGGCGCGCGTAACAGAATATATATATATTTGCAAAAGTGATGTATCGCCACCAGCCTCACGTTAGCGGGTGTTTGTGGTATACATAAAGAACGCCGCGCGTGCTGCATGAGGCCGAACCAGGTGGTTCATAGTGGCGGCGCTTACTTGTTGGAGGAAACCATGTCACTGCAAATTGGCAGTACCGCCCCTGATTTCGAAGCCGAGACGACGCAAGGTCCGATCAAGTTTCATGACTGGATAGGTGATTCATGGTGTGTGATGTTTTCGCATCCCAAAGATTTCACTCCTGTCTGCACGACCGAGCTGGGTTTCATGGCGAAGATGAAGCCAGAGTTCGATGCCCGCAACTGCAAGATCATCGGCTTGAGCGTCGATCCTGTCGAAAACCACGCCAAATGGGCGAAAGATATCGAAGAGACGCAAGGGCACTTGCCGAACTATCCGATGATTGGCGATACGGATCTGAATGTCGCGAAGCTTTACGGCATGCTGCCTGCTGGAGCAGGTGAAACGTCCGAAGGGCGCACCGCCGTCGATAATCTGACCGTTCGTACGGTGTTCCTTATCGGGCCGGACAAGACCATCAGACTGATGATCAGCTATCCCATGGCTACGGGGCGGAATTTCCACGAGATTCTCCGCGTTCTGGATTCAATTCAACTGACGGCGAAGCATCAGGTGGCGACGCCCGTGAACTGGAACAATGGCGAAGATGTGATCATTGTGCCGGCGGTCTCGGATGAAGCGGCCAAAGAGAAATATCCCGACGGGTGGGATGCACCGAAGCCATATTTGAGGATCGTGCCGCAGCCGAAAGACTAGAGCATGATTCAATATGACCTAGGTCACGAACCCCTAAATGCCGTCCTTGGCATTTGAAAGGGTGGTTCAGGCTGCAACACGCCAAGTATGGATTGTCAGAGAATGAATCGAGTGGAATCCATTCTTTTTACAAAGAAAAATCCGAAGGATGTTATGGATCATGCCAATATCCGAGACATTGAAAGCGGCTCAGCACGATAGCTCCGAACTCTCTGGTGAGGAGAGGTTTGAGGTGGCGATGCTGCTTCTGAACGACCTGAAACCACTTAAGAAAATGGCTGATGAGGCAGGATCTGAGTTTCTCTCCTATTTGCTGGGCATGGCGATACTGGAAACGCAATTGATTGTCGGCGGCGCCAGCACGTCAGATGCCCCTTACTGTGAGATTTGCGGCTCTGTGCATGATGCAAATCATATTGACCCTGAGGACCTCACCTGCTGAGAGGGTTTTTGCCGGGCCCAACCACTTCATCTCATTTCATTTTTACTTATGAATGGTTCTTCCTTTTTCAGATAACCGTATTCGTGAGAGTGTCATGATAGGGTATTACCGGGTTGTTCAAGATACGTTGAACCAGGGGTGGCGGTATGGACAAAATGTTTGAGCGTGTGGAGGCTCGCGCCGATATTATTGGTAGCGTTCTCGTCAAGTCGTTTCATCGCCTGGCGCTGTTTGCGATCGGCGGCGCAACCGTCTGGTCCGCGGTTTATTCATTTCTGGACATGGTCGAAGCCGGGCGTGCCAAAGTGGGCGATATCCTGCTGCTTTTCATTTATCTTGAGCTGGGCGCCATGGTCGGAATTTATTTCAAGACCAATAAAATGCCGGTGCGATTCTTGATCTATGTCGCGATCACCGCGCTGACCCGGTTGATGATTGAGATCATCAGCAAGACCCATGATGCAAACACGTCGATTATCATCATTACCGGCGCTATTCTCCTTCTGGCAATCGCAGAGCTGATACTGCGTTATGGCTCAGTGAAATATCCGATTTCCCGCGGGCCGGAAGAAATATCGGATAGCCCGGCAAGCAGGTCAGCATGAAGTTATGAGTCTATTACCTGGAGCCTGATTTTATATTCGTGATTATTTTCCGGCCAGCAGGAACAGCCGGCGGAACGGGAACAGCGTTTTCCCATCATTGCGCTTGGGGTACGCCGCCAAAATGCGCTTGCGGTATGCATTTTCGAATTCGCTGCGAATGGGTTCATCGAGTGCATCGAGAAAGCGTTTCAGCTGCGTGCCCTTCACGAATTCCGCGACCGGGTTTTCGCCTTCGAGGATCTGGAAATATTCAGTTTCCCAGATCGCCAGGCTCGAAGTGACCGGGCCGAGCAGATCGTAATAGGCATCGGGTGCGTGCGAAGGCGCGGGGCGCAGCAGCGGCTCCAGGATTGCACTCCAGGGGCCATCCTTCACGGTTTGCGTGATGCTGGTATGCGAGGGAGCTTGCCAGTTGCGCGGCATCTGGACAGCCAGAAAGCCTCCCGGTGCGATAGAGTCCATGAGGCGTGGAAACAGTGAGTCATGGTCATCCAGCCAGTGCAGCGCCGCGTTGGAGTAAATCAGATCGAGAGAGCCATCAGCCTTCCAGCCGTTCATATCCGCTTCAACCCATGTCAGCTCAGGGTTTTCCGCACGTGCCCTATCCAGCATTTCGGGCGAGTCATCGACACCGGTTATTTTCGCGTCCCGCCAGCGTTGTTTAAGCGCGCGCGTGACAGTGCCGGGGCCGCAACCCAGATCAACGAGTGTGCCGGGTGCTTCCAGCGGAATGCGCGCCAGCAGATCAAGCGCCGGCTGAAGGCGTTCATTGCCAAAAGCGAGATATTGTGTCGGATCCCATCCCATGAGTGGCTTCTAGCCCGGGGCCGACATGGTGGCAAGAAACCTGTCCTCATGTAGCGAAGCGATAGGACAAGAAAAGCGTCCTCATGTAGCGAAGCGATAGGACAAGAAAAGCGTCCTCATGTAGTGAAGCGATAGGATAAAAATAT
>CAYOEI010000068.1:0-9102 GCA_964402825.1 uncultured Hyphomicrobiaceae bacterium | reverse complement strand
AACAGCGCCGCGCCGGCGATATCTTCTGGTTCGCCCAGCCGTCCGATCGGGTAGGAGGCAAGCGCACGCTTGACGCCATCGGGGTTCTCCCACAGCGCCTTGGCGAAATCGGTTCGAACAAGTCCTGGTGCAATGCAGTTCGTGCGAATATTCGCATGACCCCATTCACCCGCCAGATTGCGGGCGAGCTGCATGTCGGCCGCCTTCGAAAGGCCGTAGGCGCCCAGATTGATGTTGCCCTTCATGCCGCCGATGCTGGAGACGATAATAACCGCGCCATCCTTGCGCTCGGCCATCTGCGGCATCACCATGTTGCAGAGCCACAGATTGCTCTTCACATTGGTGTCCATGATCTTGTCATAGGCATCTTCGGGTATCTCCGCCAGCGGCCCGTAATACGGGTTTACGGCGGCGTTGCAGACCAGCACGTCTATTCGGCCCCAGGCCTTCAGCGTTGTATCGACAAGCGCCTGAAGCTGTTCTTTATGCGAAATATTGCAGGGGACAGACAAAGCCTCACCGCCCGCATCATTTATTGCGGCAGCCACCTCGTTGCACTTGTCTTCCTTGCGGCTCGATATGACAACCTTTGCGCCAGCCTGGGCAAAGGCTTCAGCAATAGATTTTCCGATGCCCTTGGTTGAGCCGGTTATGATTGCGGTCTTGCCGGAGAGGGAGAAGAGAGATTTGATGTCCACGGGGTCTGGTTTCCTTTGATTTAATGGGCTGCGCTAGCGGCAAATAAGGATATGCCTTAGGAAGCAAAATAGGTCGCGCCTCCGTTGGCAACGAACTGCACTTTGCCTTTGCGCAGTGGTGTGAGCCGGGAAATATCGTTTTTACCCGGGACAACACGAAGGCTCACACCATATTTGTCCTTGAGGGCTTTGCCGATCGCAACCGACTGATTATAGCCGGTCGTCCCGGTATTATAGGCCGACCAGGCAAGGGTAGGGGGTAGCTTAACCTCTCCGGCAATAACATGAACTGACCCTGTGGCAGACAGGATCATCGCCGCTGCAATACCACTAAGAATTCCTGTTTTCATGATTGTTTCCTCCCTATGAGTTGCCCCATAATTTGACCTGTCGCCGCCATCGTCAGACGCAGGCAGGCAGCTTCAGTTCTGCATAGCAGAATTAAGTTTTGCTTCTTTTTCTATCTGTGTAAAGTAGTCAAGAGTTCGATAAGCCGCATGAAATATGAATTCTGCACTCAGAAATTGACCCATGAGGCAAACGTGACTGCAACACGCGAAGTCAACATGAGAACGGTTTTTGCTCTGGAGTAGATTTGAAAAACATTCCCTCGGCAGAAGACAAAAATGCCGGATTGAGATATTTGCTTGAGCCCGCATCGGTTGCCCTTATAGGCGCATCTGATGATCCAACCCGCATCGGCGGCCGGCCACTGCGTTACATGCTGGGGGAAGGATTTGCGGGCACTATATATCCCGTCAATCCGAACCGCGAAGTGGTGCAGGGGCTGAAAGTATATCCCTCCATCCTTGATACTCCGGAAAGTGTCGACTGCGCCATCATCGCGGTGCCGGCAAAGATCGTGGGGCAGACATTAGAGGACTGCGCCTCCATGGGGGTGAAGTCAGCCATTGTGTTCAGCTCGGGCTTTGCCGAAATGGGAGGATCGGATGGTGAAGCCATGCAGGCGCAGCTCAGCGGCATTTCAGAGCGTACCGGCATTCGAATCCTGGGGCCGAACTGCCTTGGCGTCCTGAGCTTCAAGTCACGCTTTTTTGCGACATTCTCAAGCAGTGGTGATGGTGGTTATCCAAAGCCTGGCTCGCTGGCCATTATCAGCCAGAGCGGCGCCTATGGCACCCATCTTTACGCCGTGGCGCGTGACTGGGGCCTGGGTGTCAGCCATGTCATTACCACCGGAAATGAATGCGATGTCGACGTTGCGGAGTGCATCGGCTGGGCGGCGGAGGCTGACGAGATCAAGGTCATCGCGGCCTATGCGGAAGGCATCAAGAATGGCCCGGCTCTTCTTAAAAGCCTGGAGTTGGCGCGGGCCAACAATAAGCCGGTTATATTTATGAAGGTTGGCCGTAGCATAGAAGGTGCTGCTGCCGCTGCCTCACACACTGCGTCACTCGCCGGGGCGGACGAAATTTATGATGCAGTTTTCTCCCAGTATGGCGTCTGCCGGGCCGATACAACCGAGAAGATGCTCGATATTGCCTACGCCTGTACGGCTGGGGTTTTCCCCACTGGCAAAAGGATTGGACTGGTAACCATCTCCGGTGGGGTCGGTGTTCAGATGGCCGATTATTCGAACAAGATGGGTCTTGATGTTGCGCCTATGCCGAAGGAAGCGCAGGCCTATCTGAAGAAAAAACTGCCCTTTGCTTCAGCTCTCAATCCGGTCGATACAACGGCCCAGTTCTTCAATGATTTCAGTCTGGTTGGTGATAATTTCACGATCATGCTCGAACATGGGCGATATGATATCGTGGTTGCGTTCTTCACGATGGCGGCTAACTCACCCTATGTTATCGAACCGTTGTTGAAAGAGTTGGATGCGATACGCAAGGCGTTTCCGGACCGGCTGATTATGCTCTCTTTGCTGGGCTCTCCTGAAACCGTTGCCCGATATCGCAATGCCGGTTTTTTGACGTTCGAGGACCCGTGCCGGGCTATTGCAGCCGCAGCAGCGCTTGTTGAATATGGGGTGAGTTTTGAAGGGGTTGGAATATCTGCCTCAGACGATACCGTTGATGCCCGCCGGCTCAAGGAACTTCCCAACAAGGCCTTGAGCGAATGGGAGTCCCGCGAGTTGCTGGCCCATGCCGGGATTTCTGTCGTTGAGGGAAAACTGGTGAACAGCGCCGATGAGGCCGCCGAAGCTGCCGCGGCGCTAGGTTGCCCTGTCGTCATGAAGATCAACGGCGCTGATATCAGCCACAAGACGGAAATTGGTGGTGTGGAGCTTAATGTCGCCACACCGGACGAAGCACGGCGGCTTTATGACGAATTGCTGAGCCGCGTGAATAAAAATGCGCCGAATACAAAGCCCAGCGGCGTGATTGTCGCGCCGATGATCTCAGGAGGCGTCGAGACGATACTCGGTATTCAGGTTGATCCGGTCTTTGGCCCTGCCATCATGTTCGGTCTGGGCGGTGTGTTCGTCGAAGTGTTTCAGGATGTCGTATTCCGGCTGGCGCCATTCAGCAGGGATGTGGCCATGAAGATGATATTGGGCATAAAGGGATGCAAGTTGCTGCAAGGTGTCCGGGGCGGCCCGCCTTCGGACATTGACGCCTTGGCCGATGCGCTGGTCGCGTTATCGCAATTTGCCGCAGGCCATGCTGATACGCTGGCAAGCGTGGACGTCAATCCATTCGTGGTTTTACCGAAGGGGCAAGGCGCGGTAGCGCTCGATTGCCTGGTCGTGCCAAAAGATGCCGATGCAGGTTAGAGCAAGTTTTATTATATTGTCGCCGTTATCTTTCTTGCGACCTCAACCAGTTGCGGGCCGCATTCCGTTTCCAGCATTTCACGAGGAAGCTTGAAAGAAGGCCCGCCACAAATAAGGCCGTAGATATTCCGGTCATGGGCAACGAGCGGAACGCCAACCGCATTAACATCTTTCCGCCAGTCGCCAACCGACATACAAAAACCGCGCTCCGCCACATCGACGACCGCTTGTTCAACACCTTTTGCAATCCGGGAAAACTCGGCCGCATCCTCGGTCCGTTTCCTGACATGCTCCATCAGGAAATCACGTTCGCTGTCAGGCAGAGCGGAAAGCAGCGCGCGCCCCATTGCCGTTGATGCAAGCGGGATTCGGTCGCCGACATCGATCCTCAGTGTAACGTCACCGGGACCGCGGCAAACTTCCAGATACACCATCTCCATGCGATCACGGGCGCCGAGCGCGACTGTCGCATCCACCTTGTCCGACAACTCCTGCAGAAAGGGTTTGGCGCGTTCGCGAATATCGAGGCTTGAGAGCATGGTGTAGCCAAGCGAAAGCACACCTGGGCCAAGCTGATATGTCCCATGCTTGTTCGAATAGATGAGATAGCCTAGTTGCGTGAGAGTGTATGTCAGTCTCGAAATTGTTGGTTTTGGCAGTCCCGTGCGCTGGGCAATTTCCAGATTGCCCAGGCTGATATCTCCTTGCTCAAAACAGCGAAGTACATCAAGGCCGCGCGCCAATGCGGTTACGAACCTGCGGTCCTTGGTTTCGTCATCCAGTAGGACGACATCATGTCTGCGAATTTTTTGCATCGGTCTCATTGTCATATAGCGCCACAAAGCGGACTGAATGCCCATACCATTTCCACGAAATGTCATCCTTATAAAGTCATGGTTATTGCGGCTAGTCTTGGAGTAAGCCTATACTCGAATTACAAAAAGTGGAATTTTATTCTGCAAGGCGAAATAATTTCGTATCACATATATAACTGCTCTTATGCCCATTGAGCAGCCATAAAAACAATATGAAGGGGGTGCCAGAATGGCTCTCGATAGGGATGTTTTTGAACAACTGATCGACACGACCAGGCGGTTCGTCGCGGAGCGGCTGGTGCCGCTTGAGAGCGAGGTGGCCGAAAACGATCACATGCCGGATGAGCTGGTGCAAGAGATGCGCGAGCTTGGTCTGTTTGGTCTTTCAATCCCTCAAGAGTATGGCGGTCTGGGCCTCACGGTTGAAGAAGAAGTTCATGTCATCATTGAGCTTGGCCACACCTCTCCTGCCTTCCGCTCTGTATTCGGCACCAATACGGGCATTGGCAGCCAGGGTATTGTGATCGATGGGACTGACGAGCAGAAAAACAAATATCTGCCGAAACTGGCGAGCGGGGAACTTATTGGTTCGTTCGCTTTGACAGAGCCGGACTCAGGCTCTGATGCGGCTTCACTGCGCACAATGGCGCGCATGGATGGCAATGAATATGTTCTCAATGGCACCAAGCGTTACATCACCAATGCGCCGCAAGCGGGTTTGTTCACGGTCATGGCGCGCACCGATCCTGAGATAAAGGGCTCGGGTGGCATCTCCGCATTTCTTGTCGAAGCTGGCAGTGCGGGCCTGACGCTTGGGACTCCCGACAAGAAAATGGGTCAGCATGGAGCGCATGTTTGCGATGTGATCTTTGAGGACTGCCGTGTGCCTGCGGATTCCATCATTGGCGGCAAAGAGGGGCAGGGGTTCAAGACGGCAATGAAGGTGCTGGACCGCGGTCGCCTGACGATTTCCGGCGGTTGCATTGGCAATGCGCAGCGTCTCATTCGCGACTCTGTGCGTTATGCCCGTGAACGCAAGCAGTTTGGCAAGCCCATTGCCGAATTCCAGCTCGTTCAGGCCATGCTGGCTGATTGTGAAACTGAACTCTATGCAGCCAAGTCGATGGTGCTGGATGCAGCCCGGCTCAAAGACTCCGGTGAAAACATCACCAAGCAGGCAGCCATCTGTAAATATTATTGCTCGGAAATGGTTGGCCGGGTTGCTGATCGTGCGGTGCAAATCCATGGCGGCGCCGGTTATATCACCGAATATGGCATCGAGCGGTTTTACCGCGATGTCCGGCTCTACCGGCTCTACGAAGGCACCTCGCAAATCCAGCAACTCATTATCGCCCGCGAAATGATGAAAGAAGCAAACAGTGAGCAGTAGTGATCAAAGGGAGCAACGCGCGGCGAACCTTCTCGCCGAGTGTTTGAAAATCCAAGGTGTCGATCGTATTTTTTGTGTTCCTGGAGAGAGTTATCTGGCATTTCTTGATGCATTGGTTGACGCGCAGACAATCGAACTTGTGACCTGCCGTCACGAGGGTGGCGCAGGTTTTATGGCTCTGACAGACGCCAAGATAACCGGGCGGCCTGGCGTGGTCGTTGTGAGCCGGGGACCTGGCGCGACAAACGCTTCGATAGCTGTTCATACCGCAGAGCAGGATGCGGCTCCACTGGTTCTGCTGATCGGTCAGATCGCCCGCGCTGATAAGGGTCGAGGCGCGTTTCAGGACGTCGATTACGGAAAAATGTTTTCCGGTATCGCCAAGGGCGTCTGGGAGGTGACCGATCCCGGTAAACTGCCCGAGACGATTGCTCGCGCCTTTAATATGGCCCAATCGGGAACGCCAGGGCCGGTGGTCGTCTCACTTCCCGAAGATATGCTCCATGAAAATGTAGCGGCAGATATCGTGCCTGCAATGCCGCCGGCAATCGCGAGGCCTTCGAACAGCGATATTGAGGAAGTCATGAGCCTCCTGGCGAAGTCGTCTCGTCCACTGGTCATTGCGGGCGGTATGGTGCGGTATGGGCAGGCCCGCGATGCATTGCGCCGTGCTGCTGAAACCCACGAGCTTCCTGTTGCTCTTTCTTTTAAGTATCAGGATGTGCTCGATAATGATCATGCATCTTTTGCCGGTTATCTCGGATTTAAGATTCCCCGTCCTCAGGTGGAAGCCCTGAGCGAGGCGGACCTTATTCTCGCCATCGGAACCCGTTTGACCGATGTCACGACGCAGAATTATCAGTTGCCACGCGCGCCGGTTCCCAGCCAGCCGCTCGTCCATGTCTATCCGGACCCGGCGGTTATCGGCCGCGTATTCCAGACGGCCTGCGGCTTGCCGGTGGATCCTCATGCTTTCCTGGATTTACTGGCCAGCACACCGGCTGCACCGGTTAAAGAGCGTGCTGAATGGCGCGATGGCCTGCATAAGAGAGCAATGGATCTGGCCGTTTATGAACCGCGCACCGCTCCTGACGGAATTGATTTCGGCACCCTGGTACATGCTCTCGCCAAACGCGCCGAACCAGATGCAGTAATCGTCACTGATGCAGGTAACTTCAGCAGCTGGGTCCACAGACATTGGCCGTGGGGTCGCAAATCTCTGTTGCTCGGCGCAGTTGGCGGCGCGATGGGTATGGGCGTGCCCGGAGCTGTGGCTGCGGGTCTGCGCTTCCCTCAGAGGCAGGTGCTCTGTTTCGTTGGTGACGGCGGTGCGCTCATGACCGGTAACGAACTGGCCACTGCGGTTCGGCACAAGGTGCCGGTGAAGATATTCGTATCCAATAATGGCAGCTATGGAACTATTCGCCAGCATCAGGAACGCGAATATCCCGACCGCGGCGAGGGTACGTCATTGACGAAACCGGATTTTGCAAAATGGGCGGAAAGTCTTGGCGCCAAGGGGCTGAGTATCGACAATGAGAGCGATATCGAGGGTGCCGTTGAGAGTGCGTTGGCTGAAAAGGGTAGTGTGGTGGTTGACGTTTGCTCAAGCGTTGAGCTGATCTCCGCGTACACGACCATCAGTAAAATCCACAGCCTGTAACGCTGCGCCGGATTTCAACTGTTTCTTGAGATGCTATCGCAAATTAACTGGTAGGCTTCCGGCCGCCGAAGGCTTCGCGCATCATCTCCAGCATACGCGCACTCACTGAAGTTCTGGACTCGTCCAGGGCGATGGGGCCCATTTGAGCGGCGGCCACTGTGAGTGAACGGGTCACGAAAGCTCTCTTTTATTGCGCCTTGGCGAGCAGAACCTGGAGCAATATATCGGCCCCTGCGCGGATTTCCTGCGGCGAGGTGTGCTCGTTCACATTGTGAGAGATCCCGTCTTTCGACGGTACAAAGATCATTGTTGTGGGGCAGTTTGGTGCGAACATCTGGGCGTCATGTCCCGCGCCTGATGGCATGCGTGATACTGAATAGCCCAGTGCAGCCGCTGTTTCATCGACCAGATCGATCATTTCAAGATCGAACACCACCGGCTCAAAACGCGCCAGCGTCCGGCTGGTTACGGTCACACTCTCTTTGGCCGATATTTCGCGGATGAAATCATTGATGCGTTTTTCAGCTTTCTGCAGTTCGCTTTCATCCGTGTTGCGCAGATCAACGGTCACAAGCGCTTCTTTAGCGATCACATTGACCAGTCCGGGCGTCAACTCGGTGACCCCGACCGTCGCGACCTGATCGCCGCCAATCTCAAGGGTAATACGGCGCGCCTCGACAGCGATGGCGCCGGCCACGTAGCCGGCGTCATGGCGCAGCCGCATGGGCGTTGTTCCGGCATGGTTGGAGACGCCTTCGATTTTGTATTCCGTCCAGGAAATACCCTGTACGCCCGTGACGGCGCCGACGGTGATCGATCCCTCTTCAAGGACTGGGCCCTGCTCGACATGGTATTCGATGAAGCAATGGACGGTTGAATTGCCGGCGGTTTTATCTCCGTCATAGCCAATACGCACCAGTTCATCCCCGACGCTTCCTCCATCAATGCCTGTAACGCCAAGAGCATCGTCCAGGCCAAGAGACCCCTGATGCACAGCACTGCCCATCATGTCGGGCGCAAAGCGCGCACCTTCTTCATTTGTAAAAGCAGCAACCGCGATGGGGCGCCTGGTGGTCACATCTGCATCATTCAGCACGGCAATGGCTTCCAGTCCGGCAAGCACGCCGAGAGCCCCATCATATTTACCGCCCGTCGCCACGCTATCGATATGTGAGCCTGTCATCACAGGAGGGCCGTCTACGGCGCCGGGCCTAATCCCGATAATATTGCCAATGGCATCGATGCTAACGTCCAGTCCCAGATCACGCATCCAGCCGGAAACCAGATCGCGCGCCTGCTTGTCTTCATCGCTCAGCGCCAGGCGGCACACACCGCCGCCGTCGATGGCGCCAATTTCGGCCAATCGCATGATCCGCCCCATCAGCCGCTCAAGATCGATACGTAAATTGCTTTGCATCATGCCCTCAAATACTGGCCTTGCTGATCGCCGAAGCAGGGTACCCGACGATTTTCTCATAGATAACTGGATCGGTCGCGCCCTCGGTTCCGAACAGGAGAATGCGGCTGTCACTCGTCAACCCAAGCGTTTTACGCACTTTGGGATCACCTGCCGCGCAGAGCAATCCAGCAAGTCCAGCAACGGCGGATTCACCGGCTACCAGCGGCGCATCGCCATATGTGCCATCGGCCAGCAGGCGCATGCAATCCTTGGCGGCTGCGTCGGAAATCGTCACGACCGCTTCAGCACCGGGTTTGAGGATTGTCCAGGCAAGGATTGAAACTACGCTGCAGGCAATACCGGCCATTACGGTTTCCAGATCGCCGTCAACAGCAGT
>CAYOEI010000067.1:0-3047 GCA_964402825.1 uncultured Hyphomicrobiaceae bacterium | reverse complement strand
AAAAAAATAGAAAAAACATAAAACAAAAAATATAAAAAAAAAAAAAAAAAAAAAAAAAAAAAGAAAAAAAAAAAAAAAGAGACAGAGACAGAGACAGAGACAGAGACAGAGACAGAGACAGAGACAGAGACAGAGACAGAGACACAGACAGAGACAGAGACAGAGACAGAGAAGAAGATCAGCGCAAAGCCCCGGAGCGGCGGGAAGTGGGATAGCGCCGCCCAGACGGGCCCCAACAAGGAGCGGAAAGACGTGGAACAGATTGAGGAACAGCGTTTTGCCATAACGGCGGAACTTGATTTGCTGCGGGCGATACGAGGTGCGGCCGCGCTTGACGGCACCCCAATTACCAGCACCGCCATTGCCGAGCTGGAAGATAGGTTGGAGGTGCTGGATGATGCGTCCAGCGAGCGCACGCGCCCGCGTAGGCGCACCAACCGCGTAGGCGCCCATAAAGGGGTTTGGAGGCAGAAATTGTCAGGGCGGCCAGCCATTACAGCCGCCCGCCCTGTGGAAACTCAAACTTAAGAATCATCGAAGGATTCTAAGTGTCTGAATAAAGGGAAGTTATCAGGTTACTGGTGCCAGCGCAACAAGTTGCCGTCTGATACCCGTTTCGGCGCTGTATGGGACTTGGATAGCCCATAGATACGCGGATATATATTCCGCCATTCAATACTGAGCTCGAAATCTTTCAATGACTGATGTTGGAGGTGGAGCGGACGCTCACACCGGTGGCCAGCCGCGGCCGTTTATGACACTTAGCAGTCATTCCCGCCTGACCTGCATAGCGTCTGCTTAGGACCACCTACCTGACATTCGAACACATGGTGACGCCCGGCACGGATCGCAGTATCCTTCCTGCCCATGGCACTGACCAAAGAACAGCAACGGATTAGAAATATATGCTTCCCTGGCGGGTTCCGGAAGCGTCGTAAAATGCCTTGGGTCAAGGGCCGCCTACAGTTCCTCCCACGCGAAGAATTGCTCGACATGCAACGTCGTGGCAGACGCACCTTCATTGAGAATGCCGACATTCGAACTCATGACATGGCTGGCTATATTGCTGCCGCCGTTAGAGAGGTCGGGCACTCCTACTCTGCCGTTGCGCGGTGGTTGATGCATGAGCGGATACTGACACCACGTGGCGGCAAGTGGTGGCCCCAAACGGTGAAACATTATGTAAAGCGTTATGAGCAAATGACCGGTAAATGCATCCTCCACACCCACCATACTTTCCCGACGCCGCGTCGCCGCAAGGACGCCCTCCCCGAAGCATTGCCATGGGAAGCCAGACTTCCTGGCCATCCCGTGCGGGTGCGTGGCTTCGGCAGAATACATGCGGTGTGACGCTTCCCGAGCGATCCCTACCCCTACTTACTTTAGATTTCTCTAGCTGGTCATCGTCCTGACTGGCCCCCACTGATTGGGCAGGACAAGCGCAAGGCGGTGAAGTTGCTTCTCGGTCGTGAGAAGTGGAAGGATATGTCCAACCGCGCAATTGCCGAGGCTGTTAGGGTTAGTGACATGCTTGTCGCCACGATAAAAAGTGAGGTGCAAGAACTTGAACCTGAAGGTCATTAGCTGCCGTAAAGCAATGCGGTGATTGGAGTCCGCTTTACCCCCGAAAGCGGACATTAACTCAGCGGTTCAGAATGTCTGCTTTGTGCCAAAAGCAGACATTCGCAATGCTGGTTTTACGAGCTGACTGCCGCATAGCCGGACGCCACTCATGAGACTGTCGATACTGTTTTCCGAGTAGAAAGCACGCATCCTTGCCAAGCTGGAATTGTGCAATCCAACGTCCATCAAGGACCGGCCCGTCCTGAACATGATCTGCCGTGGGCATTGTCACCTTAACTGCGCTGCTAAATTGTCCAACAAAGTTGGACCCCCTCACTTGTATTCTGTCTATTCTGTTAGGGTGTGATTTTGGGGGCCTGAGGATTATGGGGAGTCGATATTTTCCATGGTTGCTTGTTCTGTTTGGATTGTTTGCCCTTCGGGTGCTGGCGCAACTCGTTCAGTCGGTCTGCCCTGTGCCATTTCTTCCCCCATTTGAAGCTTGGCACGGGGCCGTGATGCCTTATCCACTGCTCGTCATTATCCAGGTGGTTATCATCGTGATGCTCACGATCAGCTTATGGCGCGTCCGGTCCGACGTCATCGTCCCCAGACGATGGAAATACCGGGTGTGTTTCACACTGGGTGGCCTGTATTTCTCACTTATGGCGTTCCGCCTAATCGCCGGTCTGACATTCCTCTCGGACAATCCATGGTTTTCGAAGAACCTTCCCGCCTTTTTTCATGTCGTTCTCGCGACTTTTATTTTACTCTTTGGTCGTTACATATATGGACGGTCAAAGGTTTAGAGCCGATGCCTTATTGATTTGAGACGGTAATGGACGGATAGAATGACTGAAAACGCGATTCAGAAACGAGTCTCAAAACTTCTCATCCTCGCATCGTATCCGACCACAATAGCTCTCGGTTTTGTCCTTTATGCGGTTTTGATTGCGGCCGGGTGGTCGGTGATCTTGGCCTCTTATATCTCGTTGCTCATGGGTGCCGCCCTGATAACCCTTCACGAGATCAAGTTGCCTTACCGTGAAGAGTGGAAACCAAACGTCAAAGAAATTAGCGCGGACACCGTATTTATGATTACGGTCCAGGTGGCGCTTCCGTATCTTATTTCCATATCCGTCGTGATCTTACTTTCTGAAATGTTGCAATCCAATGGCGTCGCGATGGAAAACTTTTGGCCGAATGACCTGCCCGTTGTGGTGCAGGCCGGCCTCATGCTTCTGGCCGCTGACTTCCCCAGATACTGGCTCCACAGGGCATTTCACAAGTTCACGCCCATGTGGCGATTCCACGCCGTCCACCACTCGCCCCATCGCCTCTACTGGTTGAACGTCGGTCGCTTCCACCCCATCGAGAAGGCCATCCAGTATGCCGTCGACGCACTGCCGTTTGCGCTATTGGGCGTCTCCACCGAAGTGCTGGCGGCGTATTTCGTTTTTTACGGCATCAACGGTTTTTTTCAG
>CAYOEI010000066.1:0-4546 GCA_964402825.1 uncultured Hyphomicrobiaceae bacterium | reverse complement strand
GAAAGTAAGAGATGCGATGGCCCGTCGAATGACACCCGACCAGATAGCCGAAGCACAGCGATTGGCGCGGGAGTGGAAGCCGAAGAAATAGCTGAGACGAAATTGCACCGCATACAGGGGTCAGCATTGCGCTGGCCTCTTTTTTATGAGAACAAAAGGGGTATATATGTCGCAGTCATGTTGCATGGAGTTTAAGCGTGTTTTTAAAAACCGTTGAAAATCAATGGGAGTCAGTAGTAGTCCATGCAACATGAAAATGGCCCCAAAGCTTTCACTAAGAGGCCATTAAGTTATTGAATTATTATAGTAAAAGAGTGATGCCCAAGGGCGGAATTTAACCATCGACTGCGGATTTGGGATCCGCATACTCATATCCCAGATCGTCCGCCACCGCCTTGTAGGTCACCTTCCCGCGATAGACATTCAGCCCCGCAAGCAAATGCGGGTCACCAAGGAGCGCCTGATTCACGCCTTTGTCCGCAATGGCCAGGATAAAGGGCAGCGTCACATTATTGAGGGCATAGGTAGAAGTACGCGCTACGCCGCCAGGCATGTTGGCCACACAATAGTGCACGACCTCATCCACGATATAGATGGGGTCGGCATGGGTCGTTGCTTTTGATGTCTCAAAGCAACCGCCCTGATCAATGGCGACATCAACCAGCACGGAACCTGACTTCATGCGCGAGATTTGATCGCGGCTGACAAGCTTTGGCGCAGCTGCGCCGGGCACCAGAACACCGCCAATTACAAGATCTGCCAGCAGCACTTCTTCTTCAATCGTCAATGCTGTCGAATAGAGCGTCTTGATGCTGTTTCCAAAGCGAACGACCAGCGCACGCATGGTGTCCACATTACGGTCGAGCACGGTCACATCCGCCCCCATGCCAATTGCCATATAGGCGGCATTTTCACCGACCACACCACCACCGATGATAACAACCTTGGCTGGCGCCACACCTGGAACACCAGCCAGCAGCGTGCCGGAACCGCCTTGCGCTTTTTCCAGACAATGCGCCCCGGCCTGTATGGACATACGCCCCGCCACCTGTGACATGGGCGCAAGCAATGGCAAGCCGCCATGATCATCGGTCACCGTCTCATAAGCCACACATATGGCGCCGCTGTTCACCAGGTCCTTGGTTTGCTCGGGGTCGGGCGCCAGATGCAAGTACGTAAACAGGATTTGCCCGGGCCTGAGCAGCGCCCGCTCTCCCGCTTGCGGCTCCTTCACCTTGACGATCATATCCGCGCGGGCGAACACGTCTTCCGCTGTATCGGCAATTGTCGCGCCTGCTTCTTTGTAGTGCTCATCAAACGCGCCTATCCCGAGACCGGCGCCCGTTTCCATCATGACCTCATGGCCGTGATTGACGACCTCACGCACACTCGCGGGCGTCATACCAACACGGTATTCGTGAACCTTCACCTCTTTGGGCACACCAAGCAGCATCGTATCTCTCCAAGCATAATGACCCGGCCCGCTCCATTGCGGTCCAGTGAGTTATTTGAGATATGGAATCATATGATCAGCATCCGCCGATAGTGCCAGTTAAAAACATTCATTCGGACCAGCGTGCGCCTGTCAGAACTTTCACGCCGACGATTTCTTGGCCATATGCAAGTCGATCAGCTCCGCCAGCAGCTTAATACCAGGCATGATCATTGCAGAATCGATAGATGAAAAGCCCAGCCGGAAGTGACGCGATGGCTTGGTGTTATTAGCGAAATAGATGCGCCCCGGCTCGATGATGAGCCCAGCCTCAAGGGCCTCCAGCGCAAGCGCATCGCTATCCAGCCCCTTGGGTCCGGTGACCCAGTAGCTTGAGCCGCCAAAGGACGGCATACGGCTGGAATCCGGCAAGTAAAGAGCCAGAGCGTCACGCATTTCCTGCCACCGCTCTTTGTAAGCGCGCCCCAGCCGGGCGATCAGTGCATCATGATACCCAAGCGACAGGAACAGCGCGACGGCGCGTTGATTATTGTTGGGGGTATGGCGGACCATAAGCCGGCGCAGAGCCCTCAACTCCTTGATGAGCATTTTCGGGCCGACAAGAAAGCCCATACGCAAACCTGGGAACAGCGTTTTAGAAAGGGATCCGACATAAATAACCCGGCCCTGGCCATCCATTGATTTGAGCGCCGGGCATGGGTCGCCCATGTAATTGGTCTCGTACTCGTAGTCATCCTCAACAATCACCAGATCATGCATGCGCGCGGCATCAAGCAGCATCTTGCGGCGCTCGCGCGGCATGGTCACCGTTGTTGGAAAATGATGGCTTGGCGTTGTGTAGACAATATCGGCATGAGTCAGGCGTGCATCAACCACCAGGCCCTGGTTATCAATTGGAATGGGCATGACCCGGTCGGTCCTGAGCTGGAAAATATTGCGCACATCCGGATAGCCGGGTTCCTCGATGGCAACCACCGTATCGCGGCTGACCAAAAGACTGGCCAGCAGATACAGCGCATGCTGCGCGCCCAGGGTCACGAGTATTTCCTCATCGCTGGCCATGATGCCGCGCCGGGGCAAGATGCGCGTTCTGATCTGCTCGATCAGCATCGGGTCGTCCTGGTCACGAGAATCGCCTGTCCAGGCATCGATCCACTGTTTGCCGAGCGCCTGCCGGTTACACTCACGCCATTCGGAAATGGGGAACAGCTTGTGATCCACCTGGCCGTAAATGAACGGATAGGGATAGTCCTGCCAGTTACTAGGCTTGTGGATGTTTTCCTGACCGGTTGGGTGCACACGAAACCGCGCGGCCCAATCGGGTTGCATTTGCCCGCTCGGCGTCTCGAGCGCCGGGATCTCCGCCCGGCCATTCAGAATCTCCTCATTGACGTAATAGCCACTGCGCTCGCGCGCCACGATATATCCGTCATCGATTAGGCCTTGATAGGCCAGCACCACCGTATTGCGGGAAACGCCAAGCTGGCGGGCCATATGCCGGCTGGAAGGAATACGGTCTTCCACGGGCAACTGACCACCGAGGATCGCGGAAACAAGAACCTCGCGAATCTGGGACTGCAAACTCATTTTTCCTGCAGCCGGTAACTGAAACAGCAACTCACGCATTGACTGGTCCCATCGAAACCTTGTCATTGGCTCTAGGATGAGTCCAAAATAGAAAGGTAACTTGACAACAGACATTGAACAAGTCGGCATTTTTCAAACACATCTGGCTGGCGGGTTGGCCTTCATACGTCAAACCCGCACGTCCGATTTTCAGTTGGGGCAGGTAAAATGAAATATTCAGCCAATACTCTCGAAGATCACTGGATGCCGTTCACTCCGAACCGGGAGTTCAAGGAAAATCCCCGCTTCGTCGTGAAAAGCAAGGGCGTTGAGCTCTGGGACCATAATGGCAACCGCATCCTGGACGGGTCATCCGGTTTGTTTTGCGTGGCGGCGGGGCATGGCCGTACTGAAATTGCCGATGCCGTTCACCAGGCGCTGCTCGAAAACGACTACACGGCGCCATTTAATCTTGCCCAGCCCACTTCATTTGAAATGGCGCGCATGGTCACCGCGCTGACGCCGGAAGACATCAACCATGTGTTCTTCGCCAATTCAGGTTCTGAAGCAATCGATACGGCGCTCAAGATTTCCATGGCCTATCACCGGGCCAGGGGCGAAGGCCAGCGCACCCGCTTTGTTTCGCGCGAGCGCGCTTATCACGGCGTTAATATCGGCGGAACATCGCTGTCGGGCATGGTGAAGAACCGCGATACGTTTACCGGCGTGATGCCGAATGTGGTGTGCATGCGCCACACCTTGCTGGAGGACAACCGTTTTGTCCGCGGGCAGCCGGAGAATGGAGCCGAGCTCGCCGACGATCTCCAGCGCATGGTGGACACCTATGGCGGCGGGACTATCGCAGCCTGCTTTGTCGAACCCATTGCCGGTTCAACCGGTGTGCTGCTGCCGCCGAAGGGCTATCTGCAGCGGCTGCGCGAAATCTGCGATGCCAACGGCATATTGCTGGTATTTGATGAGGTCATCACCGGCTTTGGACGGCTCGGCGCACCCTTTGCCGCCCAAGCCTTCGATGTCACGCCCGATATCATGACCATGGCCAAGGCGATAACCAACGGCGCGCAACCCATGGGCGCTATCGCAGTGAAGGACGGGATTTACGACACCATCACGAACGCGGCGCCAGAGGGCGCCATCGAGCTCTTCCATGGATACACCTATTCCGCGCATCCGGCCGCTTGCGCCGCGGGCATCGCCACGCAGAAGATTTACCTGAACGAAAAACTGTTCGACCAGGCGGCGGAATTGTCTGACTACTTCCTTGATGCCATTTACGCCCTGCAGGACAACAGCCTTGTTACAGACATCCGTGGCATGGGGCTGCTGGCGGGTATTGATATTCAGTCGGGAAGCGCGCCGGGCGCACGCGGATCGCAGATCCAGAAACAACTGTTCCAGAACGGAATGCATGTGAAGTTTACCGGCGATTGCGGCATCGTCGCGCCGCCGTTTGTCGCCACCCATGAGGAAATCGATGAGATGTGTTCAATTCTGCGCAAGACGCTG
>CAYOEI010000065.1:0-3005 GCA_964402825.1 uncultured Hyphomicrobiaceae bacterium | reverse complement strand
CGATCTGCTCGGTCTTGGCGATCTGGAAGTTCGCCGCGCCGACTGCCCTGTACTTCTTGTCGCCAACCTTGAATGTCGGGAGCGTGCCTTCCCACTTGCGCCCGCCGCCACAGGTCAGCTTGTAGGACGTATTGCCTGGCTTGTTGGTCCAGGTCTTGAACACGGCCTGTCCCAGGCGAGGCTTGTCCTTTGGCGCACCTGCCTTGTCGGCAAGCGTCAGCTCGCCCGTGACCTTGAGCGGTTTCACCAGCGGGCCATCATTGTTGGGCTTCGGCTTATCCGCCAAGCCGCCGCCGCCGGCGCCGGTGCAGTTAAGCGTGATGTCCTTCCAGCCGGTCGACTGACCGATCGGATTGGTCAGGTCCTCGACCATTGCCTGAACCTTCGTGGTCTTGGATACGCTGATCCACTTGATGTATTCGGCTTTGTATTCAGAACCGCTCTTTGAAGACCAGGCCTCAACGAATTGCTTCTGCGAGGGGCCATTGCCAACCTTGGTCCACAGATTGAACTTAACCGGTCCGGCCTTGGTGGTATTGATGCGGGCCAGTACCCGGGCCTTCTTGCATACCGTGCCCGGATTGGGTTTCGATGTCTGACCCACGAATGTCGAAAGGAACACCTTGACGCCCTTGGCCCCGAAATCCGGATCGTCCGGAACATCCTCGGCCGTCTCGGGAGCAACCGGATCGCAAATAATCTGCACAGGAAAACTGTCGCTGACAGCATGCTGGGCAATGGCAACAAATGCCGGCACTGAGGGATTGCCGAGAGAGCTTGAGTCCAAACTTGGGGTTCCCAGCGAATGGGCCAGGAAGGTTGCCTTGAAATGGTGGATAAATTTAAATTCCTTGGTCGGTCCGTCATAGGCCAGATTTTGATTGCATATCGCAACGATCTGATCGCCATAGGGGATCACCGGAATAGCGCCACCATTCGAGACCGGGATTTTTGCGGTCGAAATCGCCATGTTCTTCTGGCCGGACCATTCTTTCTTGGTATCGACACTCTGTATAAAGGTGACAGCTCCAGCACTACAGGTGTTCGGTCCGCATTGGCCTAGCGCCACGCCGACAATCTCGATACGCCCGCGCCGCTTCGCCTTGATGTTCATTGCGCCATGGAACTGGAGAGTTCCCGGTTTCAAGGCGTTCCATTTGTTTCCATCCGTTGAAATAACATGAACTGGGCCATAAATGCCTTCTGCCTGAAACGTCATGGACTTCAGTTTTGCGGTCCCGACATTGGCAATTGCCGTGCTTCCGGTTGCCATCCAGTGGCCGCTGGGGACCATTCCAGCCGGGAAACCATGATCATCAATCCAGCGTCTTATGGTGCGCTCGTGCCGGCCCATGAACTGTGCAATGGCTCTTAGGCCAATCAACCATTCACCGTCGGCATCTGTGGGTGGGAGGGGCATAGTGGTATCATCATACCACACATGCTTAGTTGCATCGGAACCGTATTCTGGGGCTGATCGATGGCTGCTGTTGGGGGGAATAGCTGCCATTAGATGCAGGTTCGGCTGCTATGCGCTCAAGAGCTGCGGCTCTGGATGCCTGGCATTTTCGGCTCAAATTGACCCCAAGCCGACGTCGAGGCCCGCGGACACGCATCTTAATTTAGCGGGATTCTGATCCGCGCCGTGGCACGTCCGCCTTGCTGGTTGCCGGAGAAGTCCAGCGACACGAACCCGGGCGCAATTTCGGCGAGGCCGAAAGCCGCGAACGAGCCGCCCGTGACCGACCAGCCTTTGAGCTTCGTGTTGAAGGAGAACCAGTCGCCGGCGATGCGGATCGCCATGCCGTTGGTGGTGGTCACCTGGTTGGTTCTGACGCAGTGCGCAGGACGGTTGCCGAGACCGACTGGTGAATCGAAAAAACCGCCCCCCCGTCGAGCGACAAGGGGCGGTTCGTACATTGGTCACGGTCAGTCTATTTCAGGGTCTTGGAGACCAGCTCGGCGCATGCTTCCGCCACCTTGTTGTCCGGCTCTTCTCCGCCGGGAAATGTTGCCCACCCGGCGTCCTTCACATGGCTGTCCCGCGCCCAGGAGTCGACAGCCTTGATTTTGACAATCAGGCTATTGTCGGCGATGGACGCCTGCCGAAATTTATCGGCGCATATGGGCGCCAAAGCTTCGATCTTGGCTGTCTGGGCCGCAGAGCTGACCATCGACTTGACGGTGCTGCCGGTATGCCAGCCGCCCCAGTAAAAGCCGATGATCATCGTGCCAATTGCGCCCAGCAGGATGCCTTGAATCAAACGTTTCGGAGTATCGCCTTCCAAGTATGGAGATAAAAACGAAGGGATTTCCACGGGATTTCCTTTCCTATTTCGATGGCGGACAATTCCGCCATGCCTCAGGGTTTTTCGATCCTGATTGTTCGTATTGATATGCGAGCGGTCGCGTGCACGGTGCCGGAATGGCGGCCGCGCCGCGAATAGACTCTCAGCAGCATTCACGGTTCTGATCGAGAGCCGCATCTTAGAGGCTTCGAGGGAGGGGTCATGAAACGCCTCGATCCACGACAGGCGAAAGCTTAGCAGTTTTTTCGGCCAGCGCTTAGTGAAAAGGGTGAATCGCTCGAAACGTATAGCAGAGCATGTCCCGCTCATATTTGACATGGTCGGCCTTTGCAGCAACAGGATGATGGTTTGCGGGCACTGGCGGATGGTATTCAATGCGCTATGCGGCCGCTTGGCGCTTGGGCGAAGCGCTGAGTAAGGACACTCGGATAGCCAGTCTGTCTACTCCGATTCAATGTCGATTCGGGTCGGTAACTTACCTTGACTGAGATAATAGTTATGACTGCTAATGGCACAAAGCAGACATTCCAGCCTGTGCGTTTGATGTCTGCTATCGGGGGTAAAGCGGACCCTAGTAATGGCGGTGCGTTATGTCTGCCGGGATGAAATTGAATTGCTTCGATCTTGCATTATAGCAGGCGAACAGCTTGACTGCCTGCGATGCCTGCGACCCTTGATGGGAAGGGAACAACAATG
>CAYOEI010000064.1:0-7499 GCA_964402825.1 uncultured Hyphomicrobiaceae bacterium | reverse complement strand
GTGATTAAGGCGTTTGTAGTGGTTGTGAACGGCAACCGACAGAACGCGCTTGGCGTGTCTCTGCCCAATCACATAGTCGTCCAGAACGCCGCAGATATCAGCTGGAGTGGGAACGCCGTCACTGGATTTAACGAGCGAGCTCTTATTTTCCTCGCGGATAATATCCATGCACAACTCAACGCATTCATCGCAAATGAATACGGTCGGTCCGGCGATCAGCTTCCGGACTTCATGCTGACTTTTTCCGCAAAAGGAACAGTAGAGTGTGTTTTTGGAATCGTTTTCACTCGATTTGCTCATTTAACTCACCCAGATCCTGGTTGTAAGTCCAGCGGCTGCAGGGTTAGCCGCCGGCTCCAACCATACTCCCGACTGATACCACTGGGTACGTATGCGGGCCGATTAAAGACGGGAATTTCCCCTATCCACGAACTGAACATGCTATTCGCGCATTGATCAAGAATTGATTAATTCGCGATTTCAAACTCCCGCAAACATGTTGAACTGCCCGACATCCTTAACGATCGGAGCCAGCGTTCGGCATAATGCATTCCAAATTGGGCAATATTGATACACCGGCGGGCCACTTGTTGCACTTATTCATAACATTGCAGATAAGTATCATCTAGCAAGACTCAAGCCAACATGGCTCCTGCAAAATGGTGAAGCGATCTACGACTCGCCCTCTTTATCCTTACCATTGTCTTCATCTTCAACGTTATCGCGTTCGGTTATCACCTCGTCGATAATTCCGAATTCCTTGGCAAGGTCCGCAGTCATGAAATTATCGCGATCAAGGGCCTTCGCAATTTCCTTAACCGGCTGGCCGGTGTGTTTCGCATACACCAGATTAAGGCGTTCCCGCATTGCGAGAATTTCTTTTGCGTGCAGTTCGATATCGCTGGCCTGGCCCTGAAACCCGCCGGAAGGCTGGTGAACCATGATGCGTGCATTGGGAAGCGCATAACGCTTGCCTTCTTCCCCTGCTGCAAGCAGTAAAGAGCCCATTGAAGCAGCCTGGCCAATACACAATGTCGATACCGACGGCCGGACGAATTGCATTGTGTCGTAGATTGCCATGCCGGACGTCACCACGCCGCCTGGCGAGTTGATATACATGGAAATCTCTTTCTTGGGATTTTCCGCTTCCAGATACAGCAATTGGGCGGTTATCAGAGACGCCACGGTATCCTCCACTGGACCTGTAAGAAAGATGATCCGTTCCTTGAGGAGGCGGGAATAGATGTCATAAGCCCGCTCCCCACGGTTGGTCTGCTCAACGACCATGGGGACGAGGGTATTCATATATGTATCGATCGGGTCTCTCATACGGACGACTCCTTGTTCGCTCGCCACTTATTGCCGTGTCATTCAGGCACAGCTATGGCGTAATCGGCCTTATTGTTAGTCGATTCGGCACACATCAGGTTAACGTTGCATGACAAATAAATGTCGTGGGGCGCGATTTGCGGATACTGCATGTGACAATCGCGTGCCTGGTGCCTGTGCAAATTCCTGTCTAGGGCTCTGATCAAGGGGACTAGGCCTCCTCGTCTTCTTCGCCAGTCTTGAACAGCTCTTCCGCAGTGACGTCTTTTTCGTTCACCGTTGCAAGTTCAAGAATATAGTCCACGATCTTGTTCTCGAATACCGGCACGCGGAGTTCCGCCAGCGCCTCAGTATTCTTCTTATAATATTCGTAGACTTCGCGTTCCTGGCCCGGGAACTGCTGCACGCGTTCCATGAGCGCCTGTTGCACCTCTTCATCCGTGATCTTGACGGAATTCTTTTCGCCAATCTCGGACATTATGAGGCCAAGACGCACCCGGCGTTCGGCCAGGTCACGATATTCCTTACGCGCCTTGTCTTCGGTGGTGTCTTCGTCTTCAAAGGTGCGTCCGGCCTTCTCGAGTTCTGATGTCACCTGTTGCCATACCGACTCAAATTCACGCTCAACCAGTATGGACGGAAGTTCGAATTTGTGGGCTTTGTCCAGACTGTCGAGGAGGTTGCGCTTAAGATGCGTGCGGGAAGCCGTGTCAAAATCATTCTTGATCCTGGTCTCGACTGCATCGCGCAGAGCCGCGATTGTATCCATACCCAGCTTCTTGGCAAATTCGTCATCAAGTTTGGCGAGCTCGGGGCCAGCCACTTCTTTGACCGTTATATCGAATTTTGCATCTTTGCCGGCCAATTCCTTGGTCGGATACTCTTCAGGAAATTTGCAATCAATCGATGTTTTGTCGCCGGCTTTCAACCCGGCGAGCCCATCTTCAAACCCAGGAATGAATTGGGCCTTGCCGAGAACGACCGGCGTATCTTCACCTTTGCCGCCGTCAAATACCTTCCCGTCGATCTTGCCGACATAATCGATAGTGACCTGATCGCCCTCTGCCGCCTTGCCCTTCTTCTCTTTGTATTTCACGGCTTCTTCGTGGATGTTTTGCATGCCCTTGTCGACATCATCCTTGGCCACTTTTACGACGGGTTTTTCAATCTTGATTTTTGATAAATCGGTGATTTTGATTTCCGGAAGCACCTCGAAAGAGATCGTATAGGCAAGATCGGCATCGCCGGCGATGACCTTCTCCATCTCCTCCTTGTCTTCGGTTACGATAATTTCGGGCTCAAGCGCAGGCCGCTCTTTTCGATCGGAAATGGCTTTCTGGGTGGTTTCGGAAATTGTCTTTTCCAAAACCTCCGCCATGACAGAGCGTCCATAAAGCTTTCGCAAATGCGCGACAGGCACTTTTCCGGGGCGGAAGCCTTTAATGCTAACCTGTGTCTTTAACTCATCGAGACGTGTCTTGACCGCCTGTTCGAGTTCGCTTGCGCCAATTGTGATCTTAAGCTCGCGCTTCAGACCATCGGATGAGGTTTCGGTAATTTCCATGACTGTTTTGTTTCAAAACCTGATGAGTGATTCGGGATAATGTCTTAGCAGTTTTATGGACAATCTAACTGGGTCGTTTGTCTGGCCGGTGACATATGGTGCGGGCGGAGGGACTTGAACCCCCACGGCCGAAGCCACCAGATCCTAAATCTGGCGTGTCTACCATTTCCACCACGCCCGCCGCCGGACGCGCATCCTATATCACAGAGAAATCAATTGCCGCTAGTCCATTGCTGCATAGGTTCGAAACTTTAGACTCAGGACTTATTAATCGATGCTGCTCCAAAGATTGGCACACCGGCAGTTGCAGAGAGCGCCAGCCATTTGTAGGTTTGCAGGTATCGCTTCTCCCTTGAAGTTAAAAATCAAAAAGGCGGGCATCCCTTGAATATCAAAGACAGCGTTGTTGATGCGATCGGAAACACACCCCTTATCAAATTACGCGGTGCGTCTGAAGCCACCGGCTGCACCATTCTCGGCAAGGCGGAATTTCTCAATCCCGGACAATCGGTCAAGGACCGGCCCGCCCGGCAAATGATTCTTGAAGCAGAGGCGCGTGGCGATCTGAAGCCTGGCGGCCTGATAGTGGAAGGCACTGCGGGCAATACGGGCATTGGCATTGCGCTCGTGGCGAATGCGCGCGGCTACCGGACGTGGATTGTCATGCCCGATACTCAGAGCCAGGAGAAAAAGGATGTTTTGCGTCTCGCTGGAGTCACCCTGATCGAGACCCCGGCCCTGCCCTTCAAGAACCCTAATAACTACCAGCATATTGCGCGGCGGCTGGCGGAGAAACTGAGTGAGAGTGAGCCGAATGGCGTGCTGTTTGCCGATCAGTGGAACAATATGGATAACCGCAAGGCGCATTTCACCACCACGGGCCCTGAGATATGGGAGCAAACCCGGGGTAAGATTGATGGATTTATCTGTTCTGTGGGCACCGGAGGCACCATCGCCGGCGTTTCAACCTATCTGCGCACGCAAAATGAAAACATCGTAATCGGCTGTGCCGACCCGCGTGGCGCGGCAATGCATTCGCTGTTCTCGACGGGCGAAGCGAAGGCCTCTGAAGGCGGCTCGGTAGCCGAAGGAATTGGTCTGGGCCGTTCCACCTGCATAGTCGAGGATATCAAGGCCGAGTATCCCTATATCATTCCCGACGAGGAGGCTGTTCCGGTCCTGTTTGATCTGGCGGAGCAAGAGGGTCTGCTACTTGGCGCCTCCAGCGGCATTAACGTTGCCGGCGCCATCAGGCTGGCTAAAGAGATGGGACCGGGCCACACCATCGTGACCATTTTGTGCGATCATGGCAGCCGGTATCAGAGCAAGTTGTTTAATCCGGCATACCTCAAGGATAAGGGATTGCCAACACCGCCCTGGCTGGACCGGCCCGCGCCGGACGTTCCTGATGTGACTGAGTAAGGCCAAAGATGATGGCGGATTAGCGATTATGAGTACCACGCAAGAACTTTTTCGTGAGGACAGCTATGCAAAATGCTGTGATGCGGTAGTCCTTGGGGTCAACGATCTTGGCGGCATCATTCTAGACAAAACCGTGTTTTATCCTGCCGGCGGCGGCCAGCCTGGTGATGCGGGCGCTCTGATGCGCGCCGATGGGACGCCAATTCCTATTGCCACGACTGTCTATGAAAGTAATCGCAGCGCGATTGTTCATGTGCCGGCGGAAAACGCGAGCGTGCCTTCGCCAGGTGAAAAGGTGCGTTGCGTCCTCGACTGGGACAGGCGTTATGCGTATATGCGGGTTCATACCGCGCTTCATTTGCTGTGTGCGACCCTCCCCTATCCCGTAACGGGCGGCTCCATTGGCGATGGTCAAGGACGGCTTGATTTTGATATTCCAGACGCCGGTCTCGACAAGGACGCCTTGTCGGAAGAACTCACCAAACTGGTTGCGCGCGATTTACCCGTTGCCGTGAGCTGGATTACCGACGAGGAGCTGCAGGCGCAGCCCGACCTGGTTCGGACCATGGCGGTGAAACCACCGACCGGCTCGGGAAGGGTAAGGATGATCGCAGTGGGTGATGTAGACTTTCAGCCTTGCGGCGGCACTCACGTGGCGAACACCCGTGAAATAGGATCGGTGCAGGTATCGAAGATTGAGAAAAAGGGCGCCCGGAACAGGCGCGTTCGCATAAAACTGCCCTGAATTGACGGGGCATTCAGGAGGGAGCTGGGTTCCATGGCGGATTTTTCAGACAAATGGCTGGTGAATGCAGATTGGCTGGCTGCTCATCTGAAAGCACCCGATATCATTATTCTGGATGGCAACTGGTATCTGCCAGGCGCCCCTAGCGATCCATATAAAGAATATTTACAAGCGCGGATACCCGGCGCGATTTTCTTCGATATCGACAAAATTTCAGACAAGAGCAACCCCCTGCCCCATATGCTGCCGTCCCAGGAGCAATTCTCTTCGCAAATGCGCAAGATGGGGATTGGCGATGGCATGCAGATCATTGTCTATGATGCCACGGGCATGTTTTCAGCCGCCCGCGCGTGGTGGACTTTCCGGGCGATGGGATTTGAAAATGTGGCTGTTCTCAATGGCGGCCTCGCGAAATGGAAGGCAAGCGGGTTGCCTCTTGAAGAAGGACCTCCAAAGGGGCGGACACCGCGTCATTTTACTTCACGGCGAAACGCGGAACTTATCCGCGACCGGGATGCGATATTAAAAATTATTGATGATAGTTCTGAGCAAATCCTCGATGCCCGCTCGGCGGACCGTTTTAGCGGTAAAGCGCCAGAGCCGCGCCAAGGCTTGCGTGCCGGGCATATACCCGGGTCGCTCAATCTGCCCTATTCCGAGCTGCTGAATTCCGATGGTACGATGAAGCCGGCAAAGGACCTCAAAAAGATATTTGAAAACGCCGGCGTTGATCTCTCACGGCCAGTTGCCAACACCTGTGGATCAGGCGTGACGGCAAGCATACTGGCTTTGGCGCTGGCAATCCTCGGCCACCGCCAGATATCAGTTTATGATGGGTCCTGGAGCGAATGGGGCGCAGACAAAACCCTGCCCATCGCCCCGTAATGCCCGCTCTAGATCAGTATCTGGCCTAGATCAGTATCTGGCTCAGGAAGAGCTGAGTGCGCTCATGCTGCGGATTTGAGAAGAATGGTTCGGGCTCGTTCTCCTCGATAATCTCGCCCTCGTCCATGAAGATGACGCGGTTGGCAACCTCACGGGCAAAACCCATCTCATGGGTCACCACGAGCATGGTCATGCCCTCATGCGCCAGGCCGACCATCACGTCGAGCACTTCCTTGATCATTTCAGGATCGAGCGCGGATGTCGGCTCGTCGAACAGCATGATCTTGGGGCTCATGCACAAGGAACGTGCAATCGCAACGCGCTGCTGCTGGCCGCCAGACAGCTGGCCGGGAAATTTGAGCGCCTGTTCGGGTATCTGCACCCGCTCAAGATATTTCATTGCTATTTCTTCAGCTTCCGCCTTGGGCAAGTTGCGAACCCAGATGGGACCGAGCGTGCAGTTCTCCAAAATAGTCAGGTGGGGAAACAGATTGAAATGCTGGAACACCATTCCCACTTCGCGGCGAATCTCATCGATCTTCTTAAGATCACCCGTGAGCTCGATACCATCGACGACAATGTCGCCCTTCTGATGTTCTTCCAACCGGTTGATACAGCGGATTAACGTGGATTTCCCGGAGCCGGAGGGGCCACAAATCACGATCCTCTCACGTTTTCTTACCGTGAGATTGATGTCTTTCAGCACATGGAAATTTCCGTACCATTTGTGCATCGCCGTGATGTCGATTGCGATTTCATCGCTGACGGTCATATCGTCACCGCCATCGGTGTGTCCATTTCCGGACCGGGCTGCAGGTTTTTTTGCGGCCGTTTTTTTACGTGTTGCTGCTTTAGCCATTTCACTCCCCCATAATCATTCTTCAGTATGGCGTCTATTGCGCCTCGCACTCAAGTATTGTTCGAAAAAAAATTATCTGCCGCATCAGCGGGGCGTGCCGAATGCCGCCCTGAATCAACAGATATTTTATATCTGCGGCAATATTCACCGCCGACTGCTTACCAACAATTGTGGTCAATTAATTCTCCATAATGCCCTGCAGGGGAAATAAGCCTGAAGGCTTGTTCATCGTCCAGTCCGAGTTTCTTGTCCATATCAGTTTGCGAAGGTATGCAGCTTCCTGTTATCTCATAAAATTCCATAGGGCGGGTCAAGAGGGGCGGGTCAAGAGTATGATCCGCGTTCCGCCTCCCAGAAATCGGTTTTTTAAGAGAAAGTATTTGCCCATGTCTCAGTCGAGCAAGCCTGGAAAAAAGAGCATTGATACACGGCTAATGCATATGGGAAGCGATCCGGGCCAATATCACGGTTTCGTCAATACGCCCATCTTTCGCGGATCAACAATTTTGTATCCAACTCTGGATGCATATAAATCGCGGACCCAGAAATTCACCTATGGACGCCGGGGCACGCCGACAATCGCGGCGCTTGAAGATGCAATTACGGAACTCGAAGGCGGGCATCACACGGCCCTCACGCCTTCGGGTCTATCAGCTTGCGCCGTGACTTTGCTCTCCATTGTGGAGTCAGGCGGA
>CAYOEI010000063.1:0-2528 GCA_964402825.1 uncultured Hyphomicrobiaceae bacterium | reverse complement strand
CGGGCGATCTCGTCGCGCGAGCCATAATTGAAAGCCACGGTCAGTTGCAGGCTGTTATTGCTGGATGTCAACGAAACCGCATCCTCGATCAGCCGGATGATGTCGCCCTCTATGCCGTCACGCGCCCCGATGATACGGATTTTCACGCCAAGGATGCAGGACAGTTGCTTCCGGGGCACGGTGGTTTGTTTGACCGCGTGGACGGATTGATTGGTACAGCGCTGGCAGCAAGTGTAATTGTATACTTTCGCGATTTTCTAAATGCTGGCAGGGCGCTTTTAATTTGGCCATAGAGCCCGAAGCAGGCATGACCCATGCCTGTCAGAACGTAACAGGACATTTTTACCTTGGTAACAGCAACTGCATACGCCAAGTCGCCGGAGCCACAAGCTCCGCGCCGGGTGAGTATTCTTGGTGCAACCGGCTCTGTTGGCCGCTCGACGCTCGATCTGATTGGCCGGAATTCTGCTCAATATGAAGTGGTTGTGCTCACGGCTAATTCCAGCGCTGAACTCCTCGCTCAACAGGCGATTACACATGATGCAGAGCTTGCAGTATTGGCTGATCCTGCATGTTACAAGGATCTGAAATCGGCACTCTCCGGAAGCTCTGTGGAAGCAGCCGCCGGAGCGGATGCAATCATTGAAGCCGTGACCCGGCCGGCCGACTGGATTATGGCGGCGATCGTCGGTTCTGCCGGTTTGCGTCCCACTTTAGAAGCTGTGCGGCAAGGCAGTTCCGTGGCGCTGGCCAACAAGGAATGTCTTGTTACAGCCGGTGACATCTTCATGGATGCGGTCGCAAAGTCCGGCACCCGGCTTCTGCCTGTCGATTCTGAACATTCCGCCGGGTTTCAAGCGATCGATCTCAACGTCAGCGAGGCAATTGAAAAGATAACCCTGACTGCGTCCGGCGGTCCGTTTCGCACATGGACGCTGGAGGAAATGAAAAACGCCACTCCGGAAGATGCGTTGAAACATCCGACCTGGTCGATGGGCGCCAAGCTGACAATCGATTCAGCCACACTTATGAACAAGGGGCTGGAACTCATCGAAGCCTATCATCTGTTTCCCGTAGGGCCCGATCAGCTTGACGTGGTTATCCACCCGCAATCCATCATTCACTGTCTCGTCGAATATTCCGATGGCTCAGTTCTGGCGCAAATGAGTTCGCCGGACATGCGTACCCCCATTGCGTATTCGCTGGCATGGCCTGAACGCATGTGGGCGCCAACCGAGCGTCTCGATTTGGCTAAAATAGGATCTCTCAGCTTCGAAGCGCCCGATATAAACCGTTTTCCGGCCCTGGCTATGGCCCGCGAAGCCCTGACAGCCGACAATGGTGCAACCACGGTCCTGAATGCCGCCAATGAAATCGCTGTTGACGCGTTTCTTGAACGCAGGATAGGACTTCCCTCTATCTGTGCGCTTGTAACCGAAACATTGGAGGCGGTCGCCCGCGACGGGCTGTCGAAACCCGCAACACTTGATGAGGTCATGGCCCTGGACGAGTTGAGCCGTACATTGGCACGCTCATTGCTATCCAGTTTAACTTAGGTCATGGCGCTCATGAGCGCCCCACCGCTCTGATTTTGAACAGGAGATATAAGTTTATGGAATTGCTGACAAAAGTGGTTGGTTTGGGAGAGACAATCATTACATATCTCCTGCCGTTCCTGTTTGTTTTGACAGTCGTCGTGTTCTTTCACGAGCTCGGTCATTTCATTGTGGCACGCTGGTGCAAGGTCACGGTTCGTGTGTTCTCACTCGGATTCGGCCGTGAAATCTACGGATTCAACGACAAGAAGGGCACACGGTGGCGCCTCTCGTGGATTCCGCTGGGCGGGTATGTAAAATTTCTCGGTGACGAGAATGCTGCTAGCGCTCCTGACCAGGAAGCCATGAAGGAGATGTCAGATGAGGAGCGTTCGGGCAGTTTTCATGACAAACCGTTAGGGCATCGCGCCGCGGTCGTCGCCGCTGGCCCAATTGCCAATTTTCTGCTTGCGATCGTCATTTTCGCCTTCATGTTCACCTTTATTGGCCAGCGCCAGACACTGCCGATAGCCGATGCGGTATCAGCGGGCAGCGCGGCCGAGGCAGCGGGCTTCAAGGCAGGCGACCGTGTCCTCAGTATCGATGGTGAACCCATTGAAAGCTTTGGAGAAATGCAAAGGATTGTGAGCATTAGCGCGGATCGGGAATTGACAATCTTTGTCAACCGTTCAGGCGCGGAAATTGTTCTTAAAGCAACGCCGCGCAAACAGGAAACCACTGATGTGTTCGGCAACACCATCCGCCGGGGCCTTCTGGGCATCAGGCGCAGCGCATCACCGGACGATTGGGTTTTGAAGAAATATGATCCGCTCACCTCGGTCTGGATGGGCACAAAAGAAACCTATTTCGTCATCACCCGCACGCTGCACTATCTCTACGAAGTTGTGACCGGCAGAGAAAAAGCCGATCAGCTGGGAGGGCCTATCCGAATCGCTCAAATTTCGGGGCAGGTAGCTTCTGTAGGCTTCCTTG
>CAYOEI010000062.1:0-12140 GCA_964402825.1 uncultured Hyphomicrobiaceae bacterium | reverse complement strand
GCAGATAACGGGCCGCTTTGCGATTCCTGTTCCTCTGGCTGAGACAATGCTCGCCGGCTGGCTTCTCGCTCAGGCTGATATTCCTATTCCGGCCGGCGCCATGACCATCGCTCCAGGCAACAACAAGGATGACATCCGGTTAGACTCCACAGGCATGGTAACCGGGATTGCACACGGCGTCCCCTTCGCCTCGGAGGCATCACATCTGGTGATTATCGCCGAGCGAGAAGGTAAGAATATCGCGGCATTGATAGAGCGCTCCGCCTGCACCATTTCAAG
Source organism: uncultured Hyphomicrobiaceae bacterium (assembly GCA_964402825.1). Lineage (GTDB taxonomy): Bacteria > Pseudomonadota > Alphaproteobacteria > Rhizobiales > Methyloligellaceae > UBA2767. The sequence continues at coordinate 11,861 of CAYOEI010000062.1, read as the reverse complement.
CGGCGCCAATATTGCTGGAGACCAGAAAAATGATATTACTTTCAATAATGTAGAACCTATCTCCGCGTCCGGTATGCGAGCCGGATTTGCACGGCAGGATCTCATGCTTATGGCGGCGGCTGTGCGCTCTCGCCAGATGGCGGGCGCACTTGCCGCGATCCTTGAGCTATGCGTCGACTACGCCAAAGAGCGTGTGGCCTTCGAGAGGCCGATAGCGAAATTCCAGACAATTCAGCATAACCTCGCCCGGCTCGCGGGTGAGGTTGCCGCTGCCGAAGCAGCCTCCGGCTCGGCCGCGGATGCGATACATCATGCCTCCCGGTTTGACGATGCGGTGTTTCTGGAAACGGCGTCCGCAAAAATCAGGGTAGGTGAGGCGGCAGGAGCCGGCGCAGCCATCGCTCACCAGGTTTTTGGGGCAATCGGTTTCACCCAGGAGCATATCCTGCACCGCCTGACACGACGGCTATGGGCCTGGCGTGACGACTTTGGCAGTGAGAGCCAGTGGGCTGTACAGCTTGGAGCCAGAGTTGCGGAAAATGGCGCTAACGAACTTTGGCCCGCCCTGGCGGCCAGATAAGCGGTTGAACGCGAGCAAATTTTTATGGTTCAGAACATACATTTCGATCCGGTACGGCTACCACGTGAAACCCAGACCCTGCGCGAGGAAGTGCGGGAGTTTCTGGCTGAGGAAATAGCCGCCGGTACGTTTAATCCGCAACGTGAAAGCGCCCGCGGCTTCGACCGTGAGTTCAGTCAAAAAGTGGGCGCGAAAGGCTGGATTGGCCTTACCTGGCCGAAGAAATATGGCGGCCATGAACGCAGCTTTCTCGAGCGTTATGTCGTGACCGAAGAGTTCCGCGTGGCAAACGCGCCCACGCGCGGTCATTTCGTCGCCGACCGGCAAAGCGGCCCCGTGTTGATGAAATACGCCAGTGAAGAAATCTGCATGGACGTACTGCCGCGCATCTGTAACGGGACATGCTGCTTCTGCATCGGCATGAGCGAACCAGGCTCGGGGTCCGATCTGTTCGCGGCGAAAACGAAGGCAGAAAAGAGCGGTGGCGGCTGGCGCATTAACGGCACCAAGGTATGGACGTCCAGTGCTCATTATGCCGATTACATGATCGGTCTGTTTCGAACCTCACCACCGGCGCAAGACAACCGGCGTCATGGACTTACCCAGTTCCTGGTCGACATGACGCTCCCGGGCATCACTGTCAATCCAGTGCTGCAGATGAACGGAGACCATGAGTTCAACGAAGTTGTTTTCGAGGACGTTTCCATTCCCGGCGCTTTTGTGCTGGGCGAGGTCGACATGGCCTGGAAACAGGCGACCAGCGAGCTGGCCTATGAGCGCAGCGGACCGGAGCGGTTTCTGGAAACCTTTTACGTTCTGGCGGGCCTTGTCCGGCTCCTTGGCGAAAACCCTGATTTGCGCGGCGCTGAAGGCATTGGAAGACTGGTCGCTCAGCTCCATACCCTGCGGCGTATGTCGATATCCGTGAATGGCATGCTCCAGGCCGGCAAGGAACCGGTTCTCGAAGGCTCGATCGTAAAGGATCTGGGGACCCTCTGGGAGCAGGCGCTACCGGCGAAAGCCCGCGATCTCGCCGCATTTTCGGATCCGCAGACGGCCAACCGGATTTCCTTCGAGGAGCAGCTGGAATACGCAACCATGATCGCTCCGAAGCTGACCATACAGGGTGGAACAACCGAAATATTGCGTGGCATTATCGCCCGCGGACTTGGCCTCAGATAAGCTGATGTCAGACCTTAGCGCGCTGTTCAGCCCCAATTCGATCGCGATCATAGGAGCCTCCCCCGACGAACATAAGCTTCGCGGTTTGCTGCTTCATGTAATGCTGACGCATCCCTATACGGGGAAAATCTATCCGGTCAGCCGCTCGCATGACGAGGTGATGGGACTCAAGGCTTATTCCGCGATTGGTGACATACCGGCGCCGGTTGACCTGGCGGTCATGGTTATCCCATCGCAATATGTTTTGAGCGAGCTGGAGCGCTGCGGCGACGCTGGCGTCAGGGCCGTTCTCATCATTACTTCTGGGTTTGCGGAACAGGCCGGCGAAGACGGCAAGGCCATGCAGGCCTCTTTACGCGAAATCGCCGGCCGCTACGCCATGGTCGTCATGGGGCCGAACTCCGAGGGTTTTGCCAACATTTCCCGTTCGCTCGCCCTGACCTTCAGTCCGGCGTTGAATGCGCCTGAAAAACCGCTGCTGCCGCCATGGCACAAGGATGGCCGGATCGCAGTCGTGGCGCAGAGCGGAGCCGTGGGTTTTTCATTTTTTGACCGCGGGCAGCAGAAAGAGTTGCCGTTCGGCTACGTCATAACGACGGGCAATGAAGCCTGTCTGGAGATATTCGATGTTGTCGATTATCTGCTGGATGAAGGAAAGACGGATGTATTCATCCTGTTCCTTGAGGACATAAAAAACGCGGCGACCTTCAAGCGCGTTGCGGAAAAAGCACTGCAAGCCGGCAAGCCTATAATTGCAGCCAAACTCGGACAATCTGAAGCCGCGAAACGTGCAACGGCATCGCATACAGGCGCGCTGGCCGGAGACTACGCCATTTATGAGGCCATGCTGGATCACTATGGAATCATCCATGGGACCGATACCGAACAGATGGTCGACATTGCCAACGGGTTTTTAATGAACGCGCATCGTTTGCCAAAAGGATGCAGGATCGGTATCTGCACCGGCTCAGGCGGCGCGGGCGCCTGGATGGCCGATGCCTGCATTGCGGAAGGGCTGGAAGTGCCCGAACTCGATGCACATACACGTCGCGAAATTGATACCTACCTGCCGCCCTATGGCACGTCGCAGAACCCTGTGGACGGAACCGCGCAGGCAACCCGCAAAGTAGGTTATGCAGAACTGGCCCGGCTGGTTTCAAAATCCAACAATATCGATGGCGTTGTGATGGTGACGTCGGCTCGCAAGAAGAACGGCTATGAGGGAGAACGCGAAAATATTTTCCGCGTTGCCCGAGAATGCAAAAAGCCAATCATGTGCTGGAGCTACACCTGGCCCCATCAAACTTCATCGGAGTTATTCGCCGAGGCGGGATTACCACTCCTCACAAATATGCGGAACTGCGCCCGGACCATGGCGGTTCTTGTGAATTACAAAACCTTCCGCGATGAGGCGCTGGAGAGCCAGGCAAGCCAGAGAGCGGCCACTGCCCAATCGCATCAGAACCGATTGAATGCCGGAAAATATCTCGACAAGGCTGACAGGGTCATCTGCGAATATGAGGCGAAGAACATTTTAGCGGCTTATGGGATCGGCGCTTCCAGCAATCATCTTGTAGCGAATGCAGATGAAGCAATCGCTGCGGCCAGTAAGCTGGGTGGTAAAGTTGCATTGAAAATTCAGTCTCCTGACATTCTGCACAAAACAGATATTGGTGGCGTCGCCCTTAACCTTGAGACAGCGGAAGAAATTCGCACTGCCTGCGGCGCGATGATCGAAAACTCCCGAGCCAGCTTTCCCGATGCGGACCTCAAAGGCTTTCTGGTTGAGCCAATGGCGGCGCGGGGCATCGAAGTCATACTTGGCGTCAATCTCGACCCGAAATTCGGGCCCATGCTGATGGTTGGCCTTGGCGGCATTCATGTCGAGGTCCTGGAGGATGTGGCCTTTGCACCGGTGCCGCTCACGCACGCCGCCGCCCATAATTTGCTCCGCAACCTCAGGGGCGCACGCATTCTTGATGGTGTGCGCGCAAGTCCTGCGAGCGATATCGGTGCGCTGGTCGATTTGATGGTGGAACTGTCGCATTTTGCCGCGGATCATGTGGACGTAATCGCCGAGATTGATCTGAACCCGGTTATTGTCCATCGCGAAGGAAATGGCGTGTCGGTTGCCGATGCGTTGATCGTCAAGCAATCATAAAAAATGCCAATTGAAGAGGTCCCCATGCCGAATGAAAAAACAAAACAGGACATCAGCGTTGAGATCGCGGATTTTGTCGCGACCATCGAAATTCAACGCCCGCCCTACAACTTTTTCGATTACGAGCTGATCCATCAGCTCGCAGAAGCGTTGGATAGACTGGACGAAAATCCCGAATGCAGATCGATTGTTCTGGCGTCACAAGGCAAGGCGTTCTGTGCCGGCGCCAACTTTGGCGATGGCAGCACTATTGGCCGTGACGGCGATGTCGCCGGACAAGGCAACAGGGGAACAGGCGGCCATCTCTATATCGAGGCAGTGCGTATGTTCGCGACGAAAAAGCCAATCATTGGCGCGATCCATGGCGCAGCTATCGGCGGCGGGCTTGGCCTGGCAATGGTGCCTGATTTTCGGGTGACATGTCCCGAGGCACGCTTCAGCGCTAACTTTACCCGGCTTGGATTCATCCCTGGTTTCGGGCTGACAACGACACTGCCGGAAGTGATCGGCAAGAACAACGCGGCCCTGATGTTTTACACCGGGCGTCGATTCAAGGGTGAAGAGGCCTACTCCATGGGTTTGGCTGACGTGCTGGTTCCACAAGATCAGGTGCGCCAGGCCGCGGTGGATCTGGCAAGGGAAATCGCGATCTCATCACCACTTGGCGTTGCCGAGGTCCGCGCTGTTATGCGGCGGGATCTTGCCGAACGGGTCAGGGCGGCAACCGAGCATGAGCTATCCGTGCAGGTTAAGCTGCGAAAAACTAAGGATTTTATTGAAGGTGTAAAGGCGATGTCGGAGCGCCGTGACCCCAACTTTACAGGACGATAACCACCTGCCCGCGCCTGCCGGTTTGGTTATTGATCCTATCCGAACCCCTAAAACAGTACCACGCGCGCAATCCCAATCGAAGCGAGTAAAGTAAGAAGGACGAGAGCCAGCTTTCGAAAACTTTCCTGTGTGGATGCGCGATATTGCCGTTGTCCCAGGAAGATGCCTATGAACAAGGGCAACAGCATCACCAGCACTATCCATATTGTTGTCCCGGTTATCAGGCCATTCAGGGCCGAGACCCCTACTCCGAAGATATACATCGCAAAAAAAATGGCGACGAACATGGCTCGGGTTTGGGCGGCAGGATAGTTCACACCCAGAAAGATCACCATCGCAAGAAGGCCCCCCATGGAGGCCATACCGCTTCCAAATCCAAGAAGAAAACCGGCTACGCAGGCGAGAGTTCGATTCATCTGCTGACTGAACTCGTAACCATGCCAGAGCAGTGCTGTCGCCAGGAGAATCCCGAGTGCCAGACACACGCGTATTGTGTCCGCCGGGAGGTGGACCAGCAGGAACTGCCCGGCGGGCAAACCCACAACACAAGCTGCAAACAAGGGCCAGAAGTTTGGAAAATCTATCTGGTGGCGCACGCTGGGCAGCATATGAATACTGGCGATGATCTCGAGAATAAAAAGCGCCGGGACAATCGCTGCCGGCTCAATAACGAGCGAAGCGCCCGCAATCACGATTGCTGAAAAACCAAACCCTGAATAGCCACGCACAACCGCCGCGACCAGTGCGGAGGCCAGCAAGGCAAATATCTGTATCCCATCAAGAGGCATGGTCATTATTTCTGGTCAAAATCATGTTGATTTTTTCTAATGAAGCTTCTTGTGCTTTTTTGAAGGGGCTTATCTGCCGGGCAATGGAACTTACCGTTGTATTATAGGCCGGTATTACCGTTATGCCTTCCAGAATTTATGTCCGATGTGCTAGAATTAGCCCCGATAATCTCCTGCCCTCTTGTACTGCACTGGCCCGGACGAAACGGCACAACGTAAAAATCACGGGATGTAAATGATGAATGATGTCAGGGATGAATGCTCACGTCCGGACCTATCGGTTGAAGAGACTGAACCGGGTAGTTCTGGAGACAAACCATTCAAGATTCTCTATGAAACAACGCGTGCCGCGCTGAAAGACGGTACCGCCAAAACTCCGATCAAGGTTTGTGTATCGAGTGAAAGTCAGTCTGGCTTCCGTAGCCATATTCGCATCAGGAATTTCGAGATTATCTCTGATCAGCCCTTCGGTTTTAAAGGGACAAATGCTGGCCCAAAACCAAGCGAGTTGCTGCTTGCCGGCCTTGCCGCGTGTCAGGAAATGACCTGGCGTCTGTATGCGGATGCAATGGATATAGATCTGCGCCGGATTTCCGTGGAGCTTGAGGGAATTCAGGATCTCAATGGATTTCTTGGGACTGACGAAGCTGTGCCAGCCGGTTTTCAATCGATTAATGGAACAGTATTTATAGATAGCGATACGAGCGACGCCGAGTTGGAGAAACTGCAGAAGATTGTTGACGCCCACTGCCCTGTTCTTGATGATCTCATACGAAAAGTGCCCGTTGCGCTTGAAATATCACGATCATTTAATGATCATACTTAAACAAGAATCTGCAGACCGAATTGTCCGCTTTCCAGCATTCCAAGACCATATAAAAAATAACTCAAGGAGAGCCAACTGATGACTTCATATGACTGGCAAGCTGTGGGGAATATTAATCCGCGCGAGCTTGGAACGGCGCGCCATCTTGCCCACAATGGCGCTCAATGGCTTGCCCGGATTGCGTGCAGTTACATTGAGCCGGATACCGATGAATCTCATACTTGCCTGAGTTGGGCAGATGACGGCAATGCGCTGGTGACACAGGAAATCGCTCCAGGACTCGTTCTGGAGTTGCGAGTGCCAGAACTTGTTCTCCAGTTCAAGGAAGAGGGCGAGAGAGTATCCCATGAATTCGAAATGCATGAGCGGACTCCGGCAAAAGTCGAAGCCTGGCTTCTGGTCGAGTTACTCCATCGCGGGGTTGACCGCGACCAGCTATCCAAGGACCTGCCGTACAAAATTCCCGGGCTCATGACCGGTGATGCGGTTAGCTATTCGGCCGATCCCTCCAAAGAGGAGCTGCAAGAGCTTTCATGCTGGTATGCTAACGCTGCATCTGTTCTTGGTCTGGTGCGCGATAAACACGCCAATCCCAAATCAGAACCATCGCAGATCAGATGCTGGCCGCATCGCTTCAATATGGACGTCGTTTTACACTGCAACAGCAGTACGGATGATCGTTCCATCACAGTAGGACTGGCGCCCGGAGATGGCTACTATGACGAACCATATTTCTACGTCACTTCACCGTTAAATACGGCATCAGAGGATTTGCCCGGCATCCCCGATATTGGCCATTGGCACACCAAGGATTTTGTTGGTGCAATTCTTACCGGTTCTCAGATCGTGGATAACGCGATGACCGGAGACGATATTGCGCGGTTTATTGGCGCAGTCATGTCGGCGGAACTGGAGCGACCCGTCGCCTAAGCTGGTATTCCGGCCGCAGCGATATTCCTTGTAATCGCTGGTTCGGGTTCGATCATGGCGTACTCACCGAGATAGTTTTCCAGCTCTCCGGATTTCTTCAAATTCTTCACCGTCTCAACCATCGCGCTCGCCATCGGCATAATTGGATTGCCATCGGCCCAGATCAAGCCTACCTCCTGACTGACGGTGGGTTCAATCAGGTCCAATGCTTTGGTGCCCGGATGCAATCCGGGCATGAGCGTAAAATGGCCGGGGATTATCGTCGCCAGATTGCTGTATTGCGACTGGAACATGAGATGGACAATCGATTCCGATTCCACGCTGATGATTGGATCGCATCCTATTTTCTTGAATGTCTTATCGATGTATTTGCGTTCATGCATGGAAGGCCGCAGCATCGCCAGAGGCAGCTCGGCGGCTTCGCGCCATGTGATCGATGTGCGGTCCTTGTATTTGTCACTGTCAGAAACCAGTAAACTGAGTTTCTCAACGTATATTGGCATCTTGTTCAGATGGCCAAGCGCATCATCATGCAGATAGCTGACGGCAGCATCCAGTGAGAAATTGCTGAGACCAAGCGTCATTGCCTCGATGCCGATAAATCTGAGGTCGGCGCGGACGTCGGGATGACGCTCGCGCATGTGCATGATAAGTAGAGGCATCACCGGGGACATTGAGGGCATAACCCCCATGCGGAGATTGCCTTTAAGATTGTTATGCATGAGATCAATTTCATCACGCATGGCATCGCAATGTGAAATTATGCTGCGCGCCCACTTGGCAACGCGATGCCCTTCCTGGGTCAGACCACAATAACGCTGCCCGCGGCCACGCAGAAAAATTGGAACGCCAAGCTCATATTCAAGCTGCTTGATCCCGCTGGACAGGCTGGGTTGAGTTACATGACAACTCTGTGCGGCTCGGCCGAAATGCTCCTTTTCGGCCACCGCAAGCAGATACTTGAATTGCCTTAAAAACATTTCCACCCTCCCATACTACGGGGCTTATCTTGAGCGGATTTCACAACGCCGATGCCCCTCCAGTAATGATAAACAAAACATCACCAAATCCTGTTTTGATAGAATTGTTCTAACACTTTTTTTGGAAAAATTCCAACCGGCTGTTGCACTAACGAAGGTATTTTTTTCAAACTGGCCCTCATTATTACTTGTTACCGGATCAATTTTTTGAGGACTGTCGAGCAAGGTTTAACGATCCTGAATCCGGCTACCAACCAACTGGCGTCAGTTTGGTCAAAGAAAAAAACTCCAGTCCAATCATAGATTTCACCAAACCTTTGATAGCTAAATTGAATATCCAACACGGTTGTTGAGGGAGAAAGCGTTGCGATAAACTGTCGCAGTAGAAGCAATGTGGAATAGGACCGTCAGAGGCAACAAAAATCCTGTTTTCAGTCGCAACTCACGCGGTCTGACCGGATAAATGCAGGCCATCTGACATCCTAAAACCATTTCAATGAAATTCAGGGAGGCGACCAATGTCTGACACGAAACCGCGCCGGAAAGTGACGATCCGGACTCTTCAGCGTAAGATGAAGAAGGGTGAGGCTATCACCCAATTGGCGGCTTACGACTACCGCACGGCGGTTGTTTCCGATCGCCTGGGCATGGACATTTTATGCGTGTCGGACACTGGTGGCATGATCCTATTCGGACATCAGAGCACTGTCTCGGTCAGTTTTAACGAAGTGATGATGATGGCGCAGGCGATCGATCGCGGCAGCCAATACGGCTTGCGTATGGTTGATATGCCCTACTGGAGTTTCCATGTGTCAACTGAGCAGGCCGTTGAAAATGCCGGACGCTTCGTTCATGAAGCAAATGCCGAAGTGATGAAGTGCGAAGGCAACCGGCATCATGCTCGTAACATTGAAGCCATCGTTCAGGCCGGCATACCCGTACAGGGCCACATTGGCGTAACACCGATGAGGATGCCCCAACTGGGTGGCTTTATCGCACAAGGGAAAACAGCCGACCGGGCGAAAGAGTTGATCGACGACGCCATGGCTTTTGTTGACGCGGGCTGCTTCTCGATTTTGTGCGAGGTTACGACACAGGAAGTTTGCGAATATCTCACCGAGGTATTGTCAATTCCGGTTATCAGCCTGGGAGCAGGAAACCGCGCTCACGGTGTCCACATTATCTCCTCCGATCTGTTCCATCTGTGGGAGGAACATGTCCCACGGCATTCGAGAATTTACACCGACCTCATTCCGATCATGGAAGATGTGATCACGCGCTATATGGCCGATGTCGTTTCGCGTGACTATCCGGGTCCGGAAAACACCGTTTACATGAAAGACGACGAGGTTGCTGCGTTCGCAAAAGAGATGAAATGGGATTCCAAACTCGAAGAGCTTGAGAAAAAGAAAAGCGGAAACTAGTAACTGAAGCCCGGTCGTCCAGAATCAGTTTTTGGGCGTTCATTTACCAAAGAGCCCGGCTCCACAAGGAGCCGGGCTCTTTTATGGGCCGGCTAGGCTACTAGGGAGGAAAGCGTTTCGAACAGAACCGCGTATCCGTTCTCCGGGTTAAATTTTAGCGGTAGTTGAAGACGTCCGGTCTTGGATCGGAAATAAAACCATCCTTGTTCGGCATATCCACCTTCGGCAAGGTTTTGGCGTTCATCGTGTCACTTTTCCCGATGATGTTGGCTTTGTTAAGAATATAAGCCGAGACCGCATAGATTTCGTCATTACTCAGCGATCCGGGTTCATTAAATGGCATCGCCCGCTTGACATAGTCGAACAGCGTAGAGGCGTAAGGCCAGAAGCTCTCGACGGTCTTCTTGGTTTTAGGTGTACCAATCGAACCGCGTCCACCAATAAGCGCCGCGCCACCAGTAGCTCCGACTCCCTGGAGCTTGTCTCCATGGCAAGCAATGCATTTCTCGGCATAAACCTTTGCCCCTGAGTCTGGTGTGCCGGACCCTGCCGGCAAGCCACGCCCGTCGGGCATGGCATCAATGTCTATAGCCGCGATTTCGGACGCAGTTGGTGTTGTCCCAAAGCCAAATTTTGCGGCTGAGGCAGGCGCAACTGCTACAAGGGCAACAAGTGAGCCTGTGAGAAAAACAGTCTTGGACCAATGAATGAGCATCGATAATCTCCCTTCTCGTGCCAAGACTGATCAACCTTGGCACGAGCCCTTTATTTTTGATCCGGCTTAAACTTTGTGAGCCGCGTTTAACACTGTGCCGTCGGCGCCAACCGCCCACGCCATGATGCCGTTCAGATGATAGATCGAGGCGAATTTGGCGTGGCCGTTCAAGCCGCGCACTTTGTTGATCTCCGCGATCGTGGGCTGCACATAGCCCGTTTCATCGATGCAACGGCTGGCAAGCAATGCCGGATTGCCGTCCCACGTCCACGGAATGCGAAAGCGGGTGTGGCAAATCGACTGTACGGGTCCCTCCAATGCGGCGATGTGCCAGGATTTGCCTCCGTCAGTCGTGACTTCGACTTGTCTGACCATGCCGCGGCCAGACCAGGCAATGCCGGTGATCTCGTAAAAGCCAGGCTTTGGAAGCTTCATTTCTCCCGACGGGAAGGTAATGACCGATTTCGCTTCCATGGTGAAGCTGAACTGACGCGCCTTGCCGCCATCGAGTACATCGGTATATTTCGACGTCTCTTCACGGGTCATGAAAGGCTTGTCTGATATTTCGAGCCGACGCAGCCACTTGATGTGAGTATTGCCCTCATATCCTGGCAAGAACACCCGAAGCGGATAGCCCTGCTCAGGTCTGATCGCCTCGCCATTCTGGGCGTAGACCAGCATGGCGTCATCCCATGCCTTATCAAGAGGAACCGAGCGGGTCATAACCGCTGCGTCGGCGCCCTCGGCGAGTATCCAGGCGGCCCCGTCCTTGACGCCAACCTCGCTCAAAATAGTAGAGAGCAGTACACCGGTCCATTCCGATGTGCTGGTCAAGCCATGAGTTCCCTGAACCGTTTTCAGATATGGCGCCTTGAATTCAGACAGTCCATTACCAGAACATTCGATGAAATACTTCCGTGAGACAGACGGAAATCTCTTGATATCGTCCATGCTGTATTTCTTCGGGTTGTCGCACATCCCGTGGACGATCAAGCTATGGTTTTTCGGATTGATCGTGGGAATGCCGCCATGATGGCGTTCAAAGTGCAGACCTGAGGGCGTAATCGTCCCTGTACCTTCACCCAGCGGGGTCATGGTCCATGACGATTCCTTGGTCTTGGTAGGAAATCTCCACCGAGCTTCAGATTCAAACTGGGAGCGCGTACCGTAACCGCCATCATCGTTGGTCAATCGGCCCTGAACTTTGCTCGGGTCAGCCGGAACCTCAAATTCAATAGCACCGGCAGGAGTCTTGGCGCTGGCTCCGCGCGGCAAAGTACCTACCGCAGCCGCGGTCGCAGCAGCCCCGAGTAGAAAGGCGCGCCGTCCGGTAGTCGGATTGGGAAACATGCCTTCCTTGCACTCACATTCCTCCATCTCCTGCTCACGTGCATGGAGAACGTTTTTCTCCGCCTCCATCATACCTTCCATATGCCGGCGAATA
>CAYOEI010000061.1:0-6778 GCA_964402825.1 uncultured Hyphomicrobiaceae bacterium | reverse complement strand
TTAGCCCTTAGCGCCTTCGCCATGCTCATACCTCACACCGGCTCGGCGGAGACAAAGCAATATTGCGTTATATGCGATGGCCCCGAGCAGACCTATCTGTGTCAGGTGAATACGCCCAGCGGCAGTTCGGGCGATAAGGGGCTGCAACTCTATTGTATCATCAGGGTGTCAAAAGACGGCGGCCACAAATCCTGTGCCGTTAAAGATGGTTCGTCTACGGTTTGCGAGGGACCCGTCAGAACCTACACACTCACAGACTCCGCGATTTCACCGCAACTCAGGTCTGCTGCGGAAAAGATTCAAAAATCCCGAAGCGGGCCAGCGGGTGATCAGGAAAATCCGATAGCGCAAAAAGGCGGGGAACCGCAAACATTGATTGATATGACAGGAAGAGCCGTTAAAGCATCCCGCAAAGGATTGAAAAATACCGGACAAGCGGTAAGCGGGGTAGCAAGTGCAACCACACGTAAGGTCGGCAACGCGGCCCGCGGGGCTGGTAAAGGCGTAACCAAGGGCGCCAAGAAAGTCGGCACGGCAACCAAAAAGACCGGGAGCGCCATTAGCACCGCTGCCAGAACGGCTTATAATTGCCTGAAATCGTGGTTTAAAAAGTGCGGAACGGAACCGGAAAAAGCACCACCCGCATCGCAATAAATGCAAGATGCCCGCCGTGAGATATCCCACGGCGGGCATGTTTAATATCTTACACAGTCATTCGTTAGAGAACGTTAGTGCTTATTGAGCCACTCGCGTGCGCTCTTTTGTGCCTCGGCCACATCAAACTGAGACATTTCGTGGGCCAGTTCCTTGCGATAATTCAGCGCTGCCTTGTTGCCGCGCAACGCTGCAAGGTTGAACCACTTGTGCGCCGTAATTAAATTCGGCTCAACTTCGCGGCCAGTGCTGTACATCATGCCCAGTTCGAAAAGCGCATCTACCGCACCTGACTGAGCCGCAAGTTCCACATTCTCAACGCAAGCTATATCCATCCGTGCCATCTCGACTATCCCCATCTGTTATTCGGCGTTCCGTGTTCCCCCGGATTTCGTTCGCCAAATTATTATCGTTATGCAAGTATTCGCTCCGATGTTCCCCGGATGCGTGATGGAGTTTGATGGCTTCCCTTCAATTATCTGTAAAAATACAAGCTTAATGACACGTAACCTAAACCCTAACAGCAGGTAATATTCATTTTATAAAGTGAGATATTTAAAGGGATTTTGGGAATGGCCAGTGTTTGTCAATATTTTATTGACTATTACCGGTCACGGACCGGTAACCACAGATATCGATGGTAATAAAAAATATTCGCAAATCCTCACGACTCACAGCTCAAAGCGCGAGGGCTCGTTCAACCTTATAGGTAATTCAGGATTATTGCTTCCGGGCGCGCTGTCCGAACAGCACTGACTTGGCATCGGGGTCTTTGGTGAGATCCCATTTAGCCCTCTCTTCCTGGCCCACTTCAACGGCACGCGCGACCGCTGGCCGGTCGTGGATTCGCTTGTACCAGGCTTCCAGATTTGGGAATTCCGCCAGGTCCTGCCCCTGGCGTTTATGCGGCCGCACCCAAGGATAAGAAGCCATATCGGCGATTGAGTAATCACCGGCAAGGAATTCATAGTCCTTGAGGCAAATATCCATCACCCCATAGAGCCGGTTTACCTCGTCAGTATAGCGTTCATATGCATAGTCGAATTTCTTGGGCGCATAGTGGCGAAAATGATGCGCCTGCCCCGCCATTGGTCCCAGCCCGCCCATTTGCCAGAACAGCCATTCATCGACTTTGATCCTGGTCCGCTCATCTTCGGGATAGTACTTACCCGCCTTGCGCCCGAGATACTGCAGGATGGCGCCAGACTCGAAAACGGAGATTGGGCCGCCGCCAGGTCCATCGGTATCGATGATCGCTGGCATGCGATTGTTCGGTGCTATTTTCAGAAATTCAGGCTCGAACTGGTCGCCCTTGCCGATATTGATGTACTTCACTTCATATGGAAGCCCGCACTCTTCCAGCATCATGGTAATTTTGATGCCGTTCGGAGTCGGCCAGTAATACAGCTCGATCATGATTTTACTTTCACTTTGAAGCTCACTGAGATTTTATGCGGACTGACTATTCGCGAGGCGTGAGAGTTCAGGGCAACAGCACCGTCGAGCCGGTGGTCTTGCGCCCTTCCAGATCACGATGGGCCTGCTCGGCGTCTTTTAAGCCATAAGTCTGGTTGATCTCGATTTTAACTTGCCCTCCGGACACCAAATCGAACAGTGCGCCCGACAGCTCCTCCAGATCAGCCCGCGACGCGATATGCGTGAACAGGGTTGGTCTTGTGGCGTACAAGCACCCTTTTTGCGCCAGCAGACCCATGTTGATATCCGGGAGCGGTCCCGAGGACTGACCGAACGTGGCCCACAGGCCATAATTCTTTAAGCAGTCGAGAGAGGCCGGGAATGTATCCTTGCCAATGGAGTCGTACACCACGTCGCACCCCTTGCCGCTGGTGATATCCTTGACCCGCTCAACGAAATCTTCCGTTTTGTAGTTGATGGTGTGGGTGCAGCCATGCGTCCTGGCCAGTTCCGCTTTTTCTTCCGAAGAGACCGTGCCGATGATGGTGGCTCCCAGATGCTTCGCCCACTGGCACACAATGAGCCCGACGCCGCCAGCCGCCGCATGATACAAAAGCGTGGTGTCGGGGCCCACTTTATACGTGCGAAGCAGCAGATAAGCCGCAGTCATGCCTTTCAGCATCATGGCGGCGCCGGTCTGGTCATTGATGCCGTCCGGCAATTTTACCATCCGATCCGCCGGTGCGATGCGCTCTTCCGCATAAGAGCCAATCGCGCCGCAATAGGCGACCAGATCGCCCGGCTTCAAATTGGTGACGCCGTCACCAACCGCGATCACTTCGCCCGCGCCTTCCATGCCTGGCGTGAACGGCATGTGCTCCTGCGGATAGGTGCCCATTCTGAAATAAACATCGATATAGTTGAGACCAACGGCGCTCTGGCGGAGCTTCACCTGCCCGGCATCGGGCTCTCCAACCTCAACCTCTTCCCATTTCATCACTTCGGGACCACCGGTTTCGTAAATCTGAATTGCATGCGTCATGAAGTGTTACTCCCTCTCAAAATTGGATTTACCGGAGTCTAGCAGGATTGGAGCAATGACGCTCTGGCTTCATCACGCCTCAGATGAAAAACACTTGGGCCAATGCAACCTTTTATCGCAGTGAGGATCACGCCATTCTGGCTTAAAATCCTGGCACCGATCACAATCAGCCTGATACGGGCGCAAGAAAGATGAGCAATTTAGGGTTCAGCAATTCGCAGGGCTTAGGGTCAGGACCCTAATTGTCCGCGATCCCAAGCTTCTCCCGCAAGAGCGTGTTCACGGCTTGCGGATTGGCCTTGCCGCCGGTCTTTTGCATCACCTGACCGACGAACCAGCCAATGGTCTGGGGTTTTGATTTGATCTGCTCCACCTGCTTTGGATTGGCGGCGATAACTTCGTCCACCACCTTTTCGATCTCACCGGTATCAGTGACCTGGCGAAGCCCGCGCTCTTTCACCAGGTCGGCCGGGTCTTCGCCGGTCTCCCAGACCAGGTCATAAAGCTCCTTGGCAATCTTGCCTGATATGGTCCCATCACTGGTCATTTTGAGGATGGATGTATTTGCGGCGGCCGAGACAGGTGCATCCACGAATCTCAACCCTTCCTTGTTTACGCGCCCCAGATGCTGATTGAGCAGCCAGTTGGCGGCGGCTTTGGGTTCAGCGCCGCCCTTCACCATATCCTCGAAGTGATCGGCCCGTTCCTTCTCGGCGACCAGATTTTCAGCGTCGTAAGCCGCCATCTTCCAGTCCGCCATAAAGCGGTCCTTCTTCTCATCAGGCAACTCCGGCAAATTGGCTTTGAGCTCGTCGACATAAGCCTGAGTAAACTCAATAGGCAGCAGATCGGGGTCGGGGAAATAGCGATAGTCATGCGCTTCTTCCTTTGAGCGCATGGTCCTGGTCTGGCCTGTTTTGGTGTCGAACAGGCGGGTTTCCTGAGCAATCTCACCGCCATCTTCCAAAATATCAATCTGGCGGCGGGCTTCATATTCAATGGCCTGGCCGATGAATTTGATCGAGTTCATATTCTTGATTTCGCAGCGCGTTCCCAGTGGCTCACCGGGGCGGCGCACGGAAACATTCACATCGGCTCGAAGAGAGCCCTCCTCCATATCGCCGTTGCAGGTACCAAGATATCTTAAGATGGCTCGCAGCTTCGTCACATAGGCCTGCGCCTGGGCGGATGAGCGTATGTCTGGCTTGGAGACGATTTCCATGAGCGCGACGCCAGAGCGGTTCAGATCAACATATGAGTTTTTCGGGTCCTGATCGTGCAAACTCTTGCCAGCGTCCTGCTCGAGATGCAGCCGCTCAATGCCGATATGCACGCTTTCCCTATCCGCCATATCCAGCACGACCTCCCCCTCGCCCACCACCGGCTGGGTGAATTGCGAGATCTGGTACCCCTGGGGCAGGTCGGGATAAAAATAGTTTTTTCGGTCAAACACCGAGCGCAAATTGATCTTTGCTTTCAGCCCCAGACCGGTGCGCACGGCCTGGGCCACGCATTCTTCATTGATGACAGGCAGCATGCCGGGCATGGCGGCATCGACCAGGCTCACCTGAGAATTCGGCTCCGCACCAAATTTAGTGGCCGCGCCGGAAAACAATTTTGCCTTTGAGGTCACCTGGGCGTGCACTTCAAGACCAATGACCATTTCCCAGTCACCGGTCGAGGAGCTGATCAGATTGGAAGGAGACGGGTTATTTGTCATCCTTCCCCTCCACCAGCTTCTCTTCCTCATACTGGATGAACCAGCCGATCATCTGCCGCCATAAAGATTCGGCCAGTTCCGGCGGCAGGCCTTTTTGCTCGGCTTGCTTCCTCACCCTGTCCACGACCTGCTGGATGCGCCATGGCACGACGGCTTCGTCGGGCGAGTTCTTGAGCTGCCATGCGCGATCAACATAGGTGAAACGTTCAGCCATAAGTTCCACAAGGGCCTCATCAATGCGGTCAATTTCAACGCGCACGTCGTCCATGCTTGCGCAGTCTTGCGGCTTGCGGGGAGTCATGATTGACGGGTCCTTTTATCGCTGCTGGCTGCCCACGCATTCTGCCAGTCGTCGCCGCCATCGCCAATGACCGCATCGGCTTCAATCTCAACCAGCCAGTCTGGGTCGATCAAGCCTGATACTTCCACCATGGTGGATGCCGGGCGAATATCCCCAAAAACCTCACCATGGGCGCGGCCTATGGCTTCCCAATTGGCCACATTGGTTACGTACATCCGGGTGCGCACAACATGTTCAAACTTAGCGCCGGCTTCAGCCAGAGCTTCACCGATGATTTCAAAACATCGCCGCGTTTGTGCAGCCGCATCGCCAACACCTACGGTTTTGCCATCAGGTCCGATTGGCGCTGTTCCGCCGACCCAGATGTGATTACCAAAACGCACGGCGCGCGAAAATCCAATTGAAGCCTCATACGGGCTTTTGGATGAAATATTCTGCCTGTCATTGCTCATGAGACACTCCACCAGTCGTCAGGTCCGGGCAGTGGTCCGGCTGCATCTTCGATGACTTTGCCAACGCGGAACAGCATTTTCTCATCAAAGGCTTTTGAGATCAGTTGCAAACCAAGGGGTGTCTTTTCACTGGATAAGCCAGCAGGCACTGAAATCCCCGGCAGGCCAGACATGTTCGCGGTAACGGTAAAAATATCATTCAGATACATCTCAAGTGGATCTCCCGACTTCTCTCCAATGGCGAAAGCGGGTCCAGGGGTTGTGGGCGTCAACAGCACATCGACATCCTCGAACACTTGCTCAAAATCCTGCTTGATTAGCGTGCGCACCTTTTGCGCTTTCAGATAATAGGCATCGTAATATCCGGCCGAAAGTACATAAGTGCCGATCAGCACGCGCCGCTTTACCTCAGCGCCAAAACCTTTTGAGCGGGTGTTTTCATACTGTTCGATAATGTCACCGCCGGGCACTCGCAGGCCGTAGCGCACACCGTCATAACGGGCGAGATTGGACGAAGCTTCGGCCGGGGCCACGATATAGTAGGCCGGAAGAGCATATTTGGTGTGCGGCAGGGAGACATCGATGATCTCAGCGCCCTCGTTTTTCAGCCAGTCGATCCCTTTTTGCCAGAGCGCTTCAATATCCTTCGGCATGCCCTCTATGCGGTATTCTTTCGGGATGCCAACCTTAAGCCCCTTCACGCCATCATTAAGAGCCGCCTCATAATCGGGTACTGGCACATCAACACTTGTGGAGTCCTTAGCATCGTATCCCGCAATCACGCCAAGCATGATTGCGGAATCGCGTACAGTGCGCGTGAGCGAGCCGGCCTGATCAAGCGATGAAGCAAATGCGACTATGCCCCAGCGCGAACATCGGCCATAAGTCGGCTTGAGACCCACCAAACCCGTGAGCGCCGCAGGTTGCCGGATGGAGCCGCCCGTATCGGTAGCCGTTGCGGCAACGCACAATCTGGCCGCAACAGCCGCTGCGGAGCCGCCCGATGACCCCCCTGGGACAAGTGGTGCATTGGAGCCTTCGCGCCGCCACGGGCTCACAACCGGCCCGTAATAGCTGGTCTCATTGGATGACCCCATGGCGAACTCATCGCAATTGAGTTTGCCGAGCATTACCGCCCCCGCGTCCCAAAGATTTTGCGTGATGGTCGATTCATATGTCGGTGTGAAACCATC
>CAYOEI010000060.1:0-3796 GCA_964402825.1 uncultured Hyphomicrobiaceae bacterium | reverse complement strand
GGGTCAGCATTGCGCTGGCCTCTTATTTATAGGACATCACGCTACAGAAGCCCTTTCACCGCTCAAGCAGTTTTCCTCTGACAATGCCGAGAGGATAGCAAAAATAAAGGGGCCGGGACGTTTCAATCATCCCGGCCCCACCCCGTCTAAATACGTGTCGATGCATTACTGTCACGAAACTACGGCTGTTTCACGGCTAAACTTTAAACCCAATATCCCCAGATAAAGGGATGATACAACCCGCCAAATGACCCCTGCCCAGATAGCCGAAGCGCAGCGACTGGCGCGGGAGTGGAAGCCGAAGAAATGAACTGGCGGCGATAACCAAACCTAGGGCGTAACACCGAGACGTTTGAGGAGTGCTGAAGTTGACGGATCGCCGGGGTGCAACTCAAGCACTTTGCGGAAGTCAGCTATGGCTCGTTCTTTATCGCCTTTGTTGTAGTAGGAAGTGGCGCGGTTGTAGTAGGCGTCGGCATATTTCGGGTTGAGCTTGATGGCCTTGTCATAGTCGGCGATGGCGCGGTCGTAATCGCCCTTGTTCCAGTATGCGATCCCGCGGGTGCTGTAGGCGGGGACATAATTCGGGTTGAGGCTGATGGCCTTGTCATAGTCGGCGATGGCGCGGTCGTATTGGCCTTTCTTTCGGTAGGCGAACCCGCGGTTGTTATAGGCGAGGGCAAGGTTTGCCTTGCTGATCGGTTTTCCGAACAGGCGTCTGGACTTGATTATCTGGGAACACCCCCGAATCTGAGTTTCTCCGCTTCCATTGATGCAATCATCCTTATCATCCGCACGCGCTCCTGCGAGACGGGCATCAAGAGACCACACCAACAGAATCGCCAGCGCTGCCAGAACAATGGAAAGGACGAGTCGAACCATCACTTCCTCCCAAGTGTTGGTCCCCCGTCACGGGCAGTATAGCACACGCAGGGGTCAGCATTGCGCTGGCCCTTTTCCGTTATGGTGCTCACATCGGTGGGTTAGGGCTGCTCAATGTCCGCTTTCGGGGGCAAAGCGGAGATGGAATGCGGTCCCCCAGAATGTCTGCTTTTGACCCAAAGCGGACATTCCGCTGCTATGGCGGATAGAATGGTTAGGAACTTTGCTGCGTGCATAGGCTAGGTTTGACTGCTTGCCCCCTTGTGTAAAAAGCGGGAAGTTTACGGCTTCAACCAGAAAGTCATGGGGAGACTGGACTGATGCCTGAATACAAAGCCTGCGCCGCTGTACTTCTCATCTTGGTCCTTGTCCCTTCGTCGCTGCTTGCGCAGGACAAGCCCAATTGCAAGGACCCGAAGACGCAAACGGAAATAAACATTTGCGCGGGGCTGGACTACAAGGCTGCAGATGCCGAACTGAACATCTCCTACAAGACGGCGATTGCCCAAATGAAGGATATGGACACCAATCTGCCGCCTGAGCTGAAGGGCGCGGAGAAGACCCTGCGTGAGGCACAGCGCGCCTGGATCCCCTATCGCGACAAGGCCTGCGAGTCCTATGGGTTCATGGCCCGTGGCGGGAGCATGGAATCCATGCTGGTCGGGAATTGCCTGGCTGACCTGACGCGCAACCGTATCAAGGAATTGAAGGCCATTGCCGGCGGTCTTGCGAACTAAGTCGGCTTACGTACCGCTAAGGACGCCCCGTAAGTTTGTAAGCAAAGTCCGCTGTGACGGATCGAGTGGGCTGTACCATTTCTTTGATATTGTAGGCCAATTATCAAGCGCAGGTGAGTAGACATGACCGCAAAGCTAAAAACTTTGGTACTCGTGTCATTGGTTGTGCTCGTCTCCTTGTTCTCTGCACCAATCGGTGCGCAGGATTTGTCAAGACAATTGATTGGACAATCCGACGGTTGGACCATTGGCTGGCATCGGCGCAGCATCGAAGTTGACGGTCGAAGGCGCTGGTTTCGTGTCTTCGTGCCGAGCCAAAAGATGGGCGAGGCGCCCGTGGTTCTCCTACTCCATGGCGGTGGTCGGAGCATGGACAAGATATTCTCGAAAAGAGGCGGTGCGGCACGGGAATGGCCGGAACTAGCAAAACGTGAGCAGTTCCTGCTCCTGGTTCCCAATGGGGTCAATCCGAAAACTGGAAACCCAAAAGGCAACCGGCAGCACTGGAATGATCTGCGCGGTGCAAGCTCCTCTGTGCACACGGGCACAGATGATGTCTCTTTCCTTCTCCATCTTTTGCGTTGGGCGCACGAAACATTCCGAACTGACATCAAACGGGTCTATGTCACCGGAGCCTCAAATGGGGGAATGATGACTTACACGATGCTTATCGAGCATCCTCAGGTTTTTGCTGCCGGTGCAGCGTTTGTGGCAAATCTTCCGATTAATACCGAACAAGTTCGCCGACCCTCTCGACCGGTAGCACTCATGATCGTCAACGGCACCGATGATTTGCTGATGAAATATGACGGTGGCACAATGCCACTAGGCCGCGGAGCGGTTATGTCAGCCGAGGAGACAGCCTTATGGTGGGCAAATGCCAATGGTGCCGACAGGAACCAAGTCAAGACATTGGAATTACCTGACCACGATCCCGACGACGGTTGTCGAATACGCGTCGAGCGTTTTTCTGCAGTAACCGCTGAGGCAGCTCCAGTCCACTTTTATACAATGGTGGGATCAGGCCACACTATGCCATCCAAGAAGCACGCTTTGTCTGATCCCTGGTTCGTGCGGTGGCTCATAGGTCCGCGGTGCAGGGACACGGAGGCCGCCGAGATGGCTTGGAGTTTCTTTAGGCAATTCACACGCTGATCAATTCAAAAGTCATTCAAGCCTGTCCGCTTTCGGGGGTAAAGCGGACGTTAAACGCAGTTGGGCTTTCCAGCGCGTCGCTCATAGTCTTTGCTGTTTTTTTAATCGAAAGAAGGAATGTTGGATTTACGCTACTTAGACGCACCGCTCAATTTAGCGCAGATTCCGGTGTGCAGGACGCCTGATCTCTCGGCCACTGTTCCGATATTCATGCCCACCCCCAAGGTCAATCAGCTGCAAGCGGAGCCCAGGTCTCGCCCCTGTTGCTGCTCACGAGCACGCCCTGAGCACGCGTCTCCGGGTTCAAGGTGACAGCGTAGAGTCTGCGGCCGTCCTTCTTGTCTACCGCCAAATGCAAGACATAGGCCTCGCCGAAAGGGTTACTCACCAGCTGCCAGTTCACACTGCCATCATTTGCGCGGACGAGTCCGGTCCCAATGATGAACGCGTAGACTTCACCGTGCCCCGTAACCTGAACCATGGTCGTCGGTCGTCTGATCACGTACGCTAGTTGCCAACTTCGGCCGCCGTCCGCGCTTTTGAGGAGACCGCTCTTAGTGGCTGCATAGAGCGTGTCGGTATCCTTGCCCGAGGCCGCAAGGTCGATAAGGCCGTCGGGCGCCGGTCCCGCCTTCGACCAGGTTCGGCCCCCGTCGGTGCTTCGCTGCAGGCCGCCGTGCACACCGTAAATGACTTCCGGGTCGGCCTTGCTTATGTCCATCTGGTGAAAATCGACCGGGCCGCCAACGCCATCAGCGAGCTTTTCCCACGACCCGCCGCCGTCTGCCGAAACGATGAAACCGAGATTGCCGCCGCTGGCCGGATGGCCGCTGGCAAAGAGAACCGATGAGTCGGTTGGATGCGCCGTGAACCCCATGAAGTCGTCGCGGGTCTTGGAGACTCGGCGCGCCTTGCCGTCGGGGCCGATGATGTAGAACCCATGGTGCGTTGCAAGATAAAGGCGCGTGGGGTCGTTCCTATCGACTGCGATCCCATGGAAGTGCGTCTCCTTGGCGAGTGCC
>CAYOEI010000059.1:0-2956 GCA_964402825.1 uncultured Hyphomicrobiaceae bacterium | reverse complement strand
TCAATCCAGCCCCTGATAACCGTGCGAATGGCCTCGACATCGTCTTTCACCATTGTCCGTTCCGCCAGGTTATGCCCGGCCTCGGTGAGCATTCTCTCAAGTGATGCGCCCGATTTGTCTTCCCTGATCGTTCGGGTATCTGAAACGGTCAGCACGGCGATGTTGACAGCTATGAAGGGGCGGCTTTCGTCAATCCTGGACATTTTAGTCTCTCCGGTCTTTTTGGAAAATTCTAACTTAGATTAAAGCCTTTTGCGCGGATGAACTTGCCGAAATCGGTGCGTTGAGGGCGGGAATATTGCCGGGCCTTGTCCTCGGACCAGCCATAACGCTCCGCTTCGCCAAAATCTTCGGTGTGCTTCTGTTTGCCGAACGGCTGGTGAGCCTCGCGGCGAGTGTCATAGGCTTCAATATTCTCGTGCAGCTTTTCTTCTGAATATCGATCTGAATAAACGGTCGTTTCCAACGGCAGCCTGAGGCTGATTTCATGTTCCTGCGATGGCCACCCAAGAGCCAGGCCAGCTATGGGAAAGACATGATCGGGCAGATCGAGCAATTCTGATACCCTGGCTGCCTCGTTGCGGATGGCGCTGATCGGGCAGCAGCCGAGCCCAACCGACTCCGCTACGAGCACGAATGCCGCGAGCACGATGCCTGCGTCCACCGACGCGTTGAAAAAAGCATCGAGATGGTCATTGGCGAAATCCGGTTCACGCCACTGATGGATAAGCCGCTGACGGCGGTTGTCTGCGCAAAAGACGAGAAAGGCCGGAGCGCTCAAAGTCCAGTCGTTTCCGGGGATCAACTCGTGCAGACGGGCGCGCTGCGCGGGCTCTTCCATGATGACGATATCGCGTTGCTGCAAATCGCTTTTGGTTGGGGCGCACAGCGCCAGCGCGCATAAAGAGTGTATCAACTCCGGTTCCACCGGGTCGGATTTGAACCTGCGGTGGGAGCGCCGGTTTGCAAGCGCTTTCGGGAGTTCGGCTTTTGTCAGCACATCCGGCACGGCTGGCGCGCCGGGCCCAAAGCGCAAACGCAGCGCCTCATTGAGGTCCATCATGATTTTTATTCCTTAGGTGCGGCGGGAGTGTTGAGGGCGGCCTTCAGGGTCAGCATATCGCGCCAGGCGAGGCGCTTGGCTGCGGGTGTGCGCAGCAGATAGGCTGGATGGAGTATCGGCATGACGCGGCGTGACTTGCCGCCAATCTCGCAATCCCGCCATGTGCCTCTTAACTTGGTGATGCCCTGTTTGGTTCCCAGAAGATTATGCGAAGCCGGTCCGCCAATGAGGACGATGAATTCGGGGTCCAGTAATTCAACCTGCCGGTTGAGAAACGGCAGGCAGGCTTCAACTTCCTGTGTCGTTGGCGTCCGGTTTCCCGGCGGGCGCCAATAGACGATGTTGGTGATGTAAACGTCGTCTTGCGTGAGCGAAATTGCGCCAAGCATTTTGTCGAGCAATTGTCCCGCGCGCCCGACGAAGGGCAGCCCCTGCAAATCCTCATCACGCCCTGGACCCTCGCCGATGAGCATGATGCGCGCCTTATCATTGCCGCGCTTAAAGCACATTTTCTTCGCCGTGGCCTTCAGCGGACAGCCATCAAAGCCCGCAAGCGCCTGCTCGAGTTCCTCAAGCGTCCTGGCGCCCGTAGCCCTTTCGCGGGCATCCATCACGGCCTCATCAGGGGCGATGTTGTTAAAGCCCGGCCGCGGCGCGGCAGGCTGGGTCATTGATGCGGCCTGGCGGGGAGCTTCATTTACAGGCGGCTTTGCTGCCGCTTGGGTGGCCTTCGCGATGGCGGCGGCTTCAAACCAGTCGACTTGAGTAACGTCGATAATTTCATCCACGCCCATGGCCCGGTACCAGTTGAGCAAGGCGGCGGCGGATGAAATAGTGGGGGCGGTCATGGGTTCAGCACATGCAAAAGTCGTCTCAAAGGATAATGCCTGTTTAGCATAGCCCTCACAGTGGTGCGAGCTAGAGCAAATTTCGGCCATACGGGATCGTATGCTCGAAATTTGCTCTAGGTACGCCAAGGACCCAATTGACGGCGGAGGCACAAGCGCATTATCCACTTGTCTGAAGAGAAGAGGTGACAACCTATGTCTGATTCGCAACAGAACCCACCCGAACGGGAGTCCATGGAGTTCGACATCGTAATTGTCGGAGCGGGTCCAGCAGGACTTGCCGCCGCGATTCGTCTCAAACAAAAGGCTCAAGAGAACGGCAGGGAAGTCTCGGTCGTTGTTCTGGAGAAAGGGTCGGAGGTTGGCGCGCATATCCTGTCCGGCGCGGTCATTGACCCGGTTGGCCTCGACACGCTCATTCCGCAATGGCGCGAGCAGGGCGCTCCTGTGGAGACGCCGGTGAGCCAGGATAAATTCCTCTATCTCACCTCCGGTTCGAGCATTCGCCTCCCCAATTTTCTCATGCCGCCGCTGATGAGCAATCACGGCAACTATGTTGTCAGCCTTGGCAATCTGTGCCGCTGGCTTGGCGAACAGGCCGAGGCGCTCGGCGTTGAGGTTTATCCCGGCTTTGCCGCTGGCGAGCTTCTGTTTGACGACAAGGGTGCTGTGCGCGGCGTGGCGACGGGAGATATGGGCGTTGCTGGCGACGGCGCGCCCAAGGACACTTTTATGCGCGGCATGGAGCTTCTCGGCAAATACACATTTTTGGGTGAGGGCGCGCACGGTTCACTCACCAAGCAGATCATTGCAAAATTCCATCTTGATGAGGGAAAGGAGCCGCAGAAATACGGGCTTGGGCTCAAGGAGCTGTGGCAGGTAGCCCCCGATAAACACAAGCCTGGCCTGGTGCAGCACACCATGGGCTGGCCGCTTGACGATGCAACCGGCGGCGGCTCGTTCCTCTATCATTTCGGAGACAATCTGGTGTCTGTGGGTTTCGTGGTTCATCTGAATTACTCCAACCCCTATCTCGCACCCTATG
>CAYOEI010000058.1:0-9194 GCA_964402825.1 uncultured Hyphomicrobiaceae bacterium | reverse complement strand
CGGATCGCACATCAAGCTCATCGCAATCATGACACGCTGACGCAAACCGCCCGAAAGCTGGTGCGGATACTGGCCGAGCCTGCCTCGCGCGCCCGTGATGCCGACCTTCTCCAGCAGGAGAACCGCGCGATCCCGCGCTTCGGCCGTACTGACCTTCCGGTGCCGCAGCAGTGCTTCTTCAAGCTGATTGCCGATCGTGTAGGCAGGGTTGAGCGAGGTCATCGGCTCTTGAAAAATCATGGCCATCGCGTTACCGCGCAGATTGGACATGTCTCTCTCTCTCAGAGAGCTCAGATCCTTACCATCCAGAAGCAACTTGTCCGCGCTCCTAATTGCAGTCCTGGGCAGCAGGTTCATGAGAGACAATGCGGTGATGGATTTACCGCACCCTGACTCGCCGACAATGCACAGGGTTTCCCCTTTGGCGACTTCGAAACTGATATTTTGTACAGCGCGCAGAGTGCCCGATGGGACAGTGATGTCCACGCAGAGATTTTCAATTTCCAGGATCGGTTTCGCCACGGGATTAATTCCGGTTTTCCGGCGCGGTAACATCACGGATGCCGTCGCCAAGGAGATTAATGGCCAGAACCAGAGCGAATATCGCCGCGCCGGGAATGGTGATGAGCCATGCGTCAAAGAACATCAGGCCCTTGGCTTCCGAAACCATCAAACCCCAGCTTGGCTCGGGCGGCTGAACGCCAAGCCCCAGGAAGGACAACGCCGCCTCCAGCAGGATCGCATGCGCCATCTCCAGTGTGGCGATGACAATCAGATGATTGGAGATATTGGGGAGGATTTCGCTCAGGATGATGCGCGTCGTCGAGCAGCCCAGGGCCTGTGCCGCGGCGATAAATTCCAGATTGCGGATTTGCAGGGTCGCGCTGCGCATCACGACGGCAAAGCGGTCCCATAACAAAAGGCCCAGAACCCAGATCACGACGGCCAGCGAGGAGCCGATGAGTGAAACCACCGCCAGAGCGACCAGGATCACAGGCATGGAAAGACGCGTGGTGAGGATGAAATTAACTGCCATGTCGACGCGGCCGCCGAAATATCCGGCCAGAACGCCAAGCGTCGTGCCAATGACGCCGGAGATAAGCATCGCGGAAAAACCGATGAGCAGGGAAATCCGCGCGCCATAGAACAACCGTGTCAGGTAGTCGCGGCCCAGGGCGTCGGTTCCCAGCGGATGATCCCACGTCGCCTTGGGAACATCATGCCAGATGGGCGGAATGAGCTTGCGGTCCAGTTGCTGGTCAAATGGATCGCCCGGCGAAATAACGCCCGCGAAGACCGCCGCAAGGACGATAATCAGGAGCACCAACCCCCCGGCGATAAGCCCGGTGTTGCCAAAAATACGCCGGCGCAGCAGCGAGCCAGGGGTTGGCTCCAAAATCTCTTCAGCAGTTGGAATGGCGGCCCGGGGGGCTGTCGTATCACTCATCTCATGCCACCCTTATACGTGGATCAAGAAACGCATTGATCATGTCGGCAAGGAACGTCAGCAGGATGTAAAAGATGCTGAGCACCAGCACGATCGCCTGCATCATCGGTAAATCGGCCCGCTGAATGGATTCCCAAGCGAGAAACCCAAGACCGTTAATCGCGAATATGGTTTCGATGACGATTGATCCGCCGAGCATGAAGCCGAACTGAACCGCGGCGAGCGAGACCACCGGCAGGATGGCGTTGCGAAGCGCATGCTTGAAAAGCACACGCATCGGTCTCAAACCCTTGGCCCTTGCGGTGCGGATATAGTCCGAGCCGAGAACTTCCAGCATTCCTGCGCGTGTCAGACGCATCACCCCGGGCGTCACATAATAGCCGAGTGCGATTGAGGGCATGACGAAATTGAGCCACGACGCCGTACCGGTAATCGGCAGAAGGCGCCAGTTAATGCCGAACCACAACATCAGCGTCAGGGCGAACCAGAAACTCGGCATCGCCTGCCCGACAACGGCAATCGCCAAAGCGATACGGTCAATAATGGAGTTGGGCCGGATCGCAGCGATCACGCCAAGGGGAATGGACAGGATCAATGCAAACGTGATGGCGCAGGCGCCTAGCAGCATGGTCGTTGGCAGCCGTTCGAATATGACGCTTCCAACATCGGTTTTCAGGTAGTGGGATTGGCCGAAATCGCCTTGAACGGCGCGAAATAGCCAGTCCAGATACTGGATGAATATGGGGCGGTCATATCCATAATATTGACGGATATTGGCAATATCTTCTTCGGTCGCCGTCTCGCCAGCAAGCGCCATTGCCGGGTCGCCGGAGAGATAGATCATCGAAAATGTAATAACTGAAACGGTCAATGCGACAAGAATGGCAACGCCAAACCTCTTGAGAGCAAATGACAGCATGAAACTGGACCCCAAATTTACCAGTAAAACTCCGCCCGGCCAGAGCAATATTCCAGCCGGGCGGTTTTTCCGTATTAGATCAGACGCCTAGTTCCACTTGGCAGTGTAGAACCGCGGAATCTCATCCGGTGTCGTCTTGAAGTCGAGCTCCTTCGAGAAGACATAATATTTGGCATAGGTGAACATTGGCAGCCAATACAACTCACCCGAGATCTTCGTCAGCGCCCGCTTGTATGCGGCTTCACGCTTCTTTGGATCGGTCGATGAATCGCCCTCGGCAATCGCCTTGGCGACTTCAGGATCATTCGCCGGATCATCGCGCCCGCCGGAGAAGAAGTGGCTGGTGATGGCCGAGACATCGGGAATCGAGTTTGACCCCCACGTCATGTGATTGATCGGGGTCTTGCCCTTCCAGACCAGATCGCGCAGCGCACGGTACTGAAGGAAAGAGAGTTTGGCCTTGATGCCGACCTTGGCCAGATCGCCAATCACCGCTTCGGTATATTCGCGCTGGCGATAGGCATAGATGTCGAACTCAAAACCATCCGGATACCCGGCCTCGGCCAAAAGCTTTTTGGCTTTTTCGGGGTTGTAATCCCACTTCGGCACGTCCTGCGCGCAACCAAACTGATCAGGATGGCAGGCGGAAGGAATGACAACGGAGGCCGGTCCAACGAGGTTCTTGGTGATGGATTCACGGTTGATCGCATGCGCGACAGCCATGCGGACCTTCTTCTTCATGAAGACTTTCGTGTTCGAGCTGCCATCGACATCGAATGCCAGATAAGAGACACGCATGGTCTTGGCATTCTCGACCGTAACGCTGCCTTTAGCGCTCAGACGCTCTGCCTGATCTTTAGGAACGTCCCAGATCCAGTCGAGGCCGCCGGTCAGCAATTCTGCGATCTGCGTGTTCATTTCCTTGATGGTGCGGAAACGGACATTGCCTATCTGCGGCGCGCCCTTCGGGCTGCCGGCAAAATAATTGGCGTTCTTTTTCCACTGAACATATTCGCCAGCCTTAACTTCGACGAACGCATAGGGGCCCGTTCCAACAGCCTTCACGGTGCCAAAGTCTTTTTTACCGTCGGCCTTGGTCGGCGCGCCGTCATAATGACCTGATGGCATGATGAAGACGACATTGGACAGAAATGCCAAAGCCGCCGGGAAAGGCTTGCGCAGGTTAATCCTGACTTTGTGTGAGCCGAGTTTCTCGGCATTCTTCATCCATTTTACGTTCTTGTAGGACAGAATGCCGTTATCCTTGTTCGACACGTGATTGACCGTATAGACGACATCATCGGCATCGAAGTCGGACCCATCATGGAATTTCACACCCTTCCTGAGATCAAATTCAAGGGTAACATTGTCGACCCACTTATAGCCGGTCGCCAGCAGGGGTTTGAACTCGCCGGTTTTGATGTCACGGAACAACAGGGCGTCCCAGCCCAGATGGCCCATGACAACCAGTTCACGAGTGTTGTTGTAATATGGATCAATGACCGCAATCTCGCGATCCGTTGCCCAGACAAGAGTATCATTGGATTTCCCAGCCATTGCCGGTTGGGCAGTAGTCACAGCCATTGCTGCGATACCAGCCAATACAGTACAGCCAACTCGCCACATGATCGGTTTTTCCTCCCATTTAATTTTGGATTGCATGATCGAAATGAACTCCGGCCGGCAACCTCATTGTTAAACTGGCGTCACGATCCGGATAAACCCCGGGGGGTAATACCAGCAAGATACGTCTTAGCACCTTCGCGCCAAGAATCGCAAAAAATCCAATTCATAAAAACACATCACTTGTATTATAACTTAATACATGTTGTTATTAATTGATATTTTACCTTTGCCACCCTGAATCGTCAAGCGGACTCTTTCATGGCTGAATTACAAGAATCGGAGGGAACAGGCAAAAGTTCCAACACTCTTTATGTGGCGTCGGTCGAAAAGGGCTTCCGGGTTCTCCAGGCCGTGCGCCAGGCGCAACGCGAGTTTGGACGCAGCGATGTGACGCTGACCGAGATCACCCGGCTATCGGGCCTGGACAAGAGCGCGGCGCAAAGATTTACCAACACCCTGGTTCATCTGGGTTATCTGGAGAAAGATGCCCGGACAAAGCGTTACAGTCCCGGTGTTGAATTACTCGAACTGGGCTATTCCTATCTGGTGAGCAACCAACTCTCGGAGATTGCGACTTCACGGTTGATCACCGCCAGCAATGTTTATGGGACAACCGTAAATCTGTGCGTCCAGCACGGGCCGCATGTCGTCTATATCGCACACATCCCTAGTGAGAGCACACCGTTCCGGGCAACTCTGATTGGCCGCAGGATTCCCATGTTTTCCGCCGCCGCCGGGCTCGTCATGCTGGCCAGTCGAAGCGATGAGCATGTCGAGAAAACTCTTGACCAGTCGGATTTCAAACCAATGACGCAGTGGACTGTTACGGACCCCAAAATCGTGCGCGCCAATATCGCGGCGGCCCGCCGGGACGGATATGCCATCACCAACCAGCAAGTGCTGCCCCATGAAATCAGCACCGCCGCCCCGGTCCTCGACTCCGAGGGTAAGGCCTTCGCCGCCGTTCAGATACCGGTATACATGCCTGACTGGGATATCGGCATGGTGAAAGAAAAAATCGTTCCTCTCATACTCGAGACGGCGAGGGCCATCTCCGGCTCTTATTTTGCGGAAAGCTGAGGGACGCTCACACCAATGAATGAGCCGGAACCGAAGAAACCGCGCGCCAGCGCGCGGCACGACCCGCTGGCCTGCGCCTTCTGGATGATCATTTCCTGCGCCCTGCTCGCCGGGCTCTCCGTCATCGGGCGCTATGTGACGATATCGGGCGTGCCGCCATTTCAGGTCGTTTTTCTGAGGGTCATATTTGTATTGATCACCATGCTCCCGCTGTTTGTCCTGCACGGAAAATCCTTTGTCCGCACCACCCAGTGGCCGACCTATGGCATCCGCGCCGTCACCGGATCGATTGCCATGTTTTCCTGGTTCACGGCGCTTTCATTGATCCCGGTTGGCGAGGTCACTGCGATCAGCTTTCTCGCACCGCTTTTCGCGACGGTTGGAGCCGCACTCATTCTTGGCGAGGTCGTGCGAATCCGGCGCTGGATAGCAACGCTGATCGGCCTCATCGGAGCGCTGGTTATTCTGCGGCCCGGCGTGGTGGAACTCTCTTTAGGGGGCTGGCTCGCCGTTGCCTCCGCAATCGCCATGGGCATCTCCTCGGTTTTCATCAAGCGCCTGACAGATAGCGACAACCCGGACAAGGTGGTCTTCATTTCCACAATTTTGCAGGCGCCGCTGACGCTCATCCCGGCGCTGATTGTCTGGCAATGGCCTGATCCGGGGCTGTGGCCCTACCTCATTGCCATGGGGCCGGTCGCCACGCTCGGGCATGTGACGCTGTCGCGCGCTTTTGCCGCTGCCGACGCCTCCTTCACCATGACGTTCGATTTCGCCCGCCTGCCCTTTGCGGTTGTTTTCGGCTTTGCGGTATTCGGTGAAACCATCGATGTGTGGACGTGGGCCGGCGCGGCCATCATATTCGCCGCGAGCGTCTTCATCGTTCACCGCGAGGCGCAGCTGAAAAAACACACCGCGAGCGCCGCGATCGGCCCAACGAGCCCGCGTGTCTGACGCGCCCGCGGGTATGGTGCAGGCGTGTTATTCCGGTTCTATTCGACAGGCAGCTCAAGCGTGGAGCCTTCAGCCCCCCCAACATAAATTTTCCAACTTCCCGGCCGGCCATAGGGAATGAGAATAAAATTGTCCTTATCCGCGCCTGATACCGACAGCGCGAGTTTATGCCCGGCTTTGAAGCACCAGGAAGTCGGAAGCATGGCAATCCGTATGAGCGCCCGCTCGCCGGGCGCCAGCGGCGCAGCATCTGCTTGCGCGCAAGAATGATATATCCAGTTCGCCTTATAGGTTTCAGGCGGCGGGCTTTCTTTACGGTGCAGTGCGCGCAGCATGCCTTCGGTCACATAGCGGCGCACACCGTCAGGCGCGATCTCTTCCAGATAAACAATGACGGCTGCATCGGCCTGATCGCTTTCCAGTATCAGTGTCACGACCGGGTTGCCAGTGACGGTGATATCGTGCTCCAGCGGTTCCGATACGAAGCGCAACAGGTTTTCACTGCGCGTCGCCCATGATGCGTAATACTCCTTGATGTCGAGTGCGGCGAGACGGCCATAGCGCGTATTCTGACCGGTACCAAAGCCAAAGTCCGGCTTATAACTGACGCTCTCCTCAGGGCCTGCACTGCTGAAAAGTTGCCCCTGCCCCGCGAGATGAAATGTCCGCGCGGAGCTTTGCGTTGGCGGCCATGTGTCGGCGCTCTTCCAGCATTCGGACGCAAACGAAAAGTAGCGCACCCGCGCCTCATGCTCCAGGCCCGTATCGCGCTGCTGCACATACTCATCGAAGAAGCGCAAAATCTCACCCAGCAGGGAAAACTGCGGTTCCACCTGCTCCCGGAACGGGCTGACATTGGTTCTCACACCATGATCCCATGGCCCCAGCAGAAGATGGCTACGCTCTCCCGCCAGGGTCAGGAACCGGGCAATAGAGCCGTTCATATATCCCCCGTCCATCCAGCCGGAAATCGACAGTACTGCCAGATCAGGGTTGTTGTGCGCCGAATATGCATGCGGGCTGAAGCTGCCCGGCGTAAAATTTTTATCATAGGGCAGAGAAGAATCGCTAAAGGGAAACTCGTGTATGAAGTCGGCAATCGACACGTTGGCAATGTGCGCTTTGAGTGCGCTTCCCAGCAACGCGCCATCACTGTCTTCGTCAACAGGAGCTGGACCGGAAAAATTTGGATCGGAAAAGTAAGGATAGGCCGCGACCTCTTTTCGCCTGTCGAGATCAAGCGCCCGCATCAGCCTGTCATAGGCTGCGGCAAGTTTGGTGAGCAGCAACCCGCCTGGATAATAATGATCCATATAGGTGTCCCACACCGCGCTGATCGGGGCGATGGCTTTGAGTGCCTGGCTGCCGGTGGTTGCGGCAAAATCCGCCGCTGCGCCGACATAGGAAATGCCGGTCGCGCCGAGCCTCCCATTCGACCAGTCCTGCGTCACAACCCACTCCATGACAGAGCGGAAATCCTCGCGCTCGGTTGGCGAGCGGAAGGAATCACGCGCCCCGAAGGATGCTCCCGTACCGCGCACATCCACAACCACCATTGCGTAACCGCGGGGCACGAACATGTCGCGGAACTTGGCTGAATTCGGGCAGGCCTCGGTTGAGCCTGGCGCATCCTCTTTGAGCGCAAAGCGCCGGTAATAGGGAGTGAGATGCAGGATTGCCGGAAAGCCCTCTTCAGGCCGCTCCCCTTCAGGAATGAAGACATCGATTGCCAGCTTCACTCCGTCCGCCATCTCCAGATAGAGCGAGATGGGTTTTGGTATGGCGTGTGTGGCTGGGCGTGAAGCTAGATATTGCGCCGGGTCAAGGATCCAGGCGCCGGAGTTTCGCGGATCATCACTCACTGAAAAAAATACCTTCTGGTGCCGCTAAAACTCAGCGCTGCTCAAACTGCGTCGCACCATACATATTTTCCCAATGTTCGTCATCGATGGGTCCGGTCCGTGGTGAAGCGCCAATCGCTTCCATGGCCCGCATGACCGCATCACGCGCACCAACCCGCCTCGCCCATTCCTGCACATGCGGCACTTCGTCAGGGTCCTGACCGCGACCGGCAAAATTATACGCCCAGGGCCACAGCGCCATGTCGGCGATGGAATAGTCTCCGGCAATATAGTCCCGCGCCACAAGCGCCTGATCCATCACCCGGTAGAGCCGGTTGCACTCCTTGGCATAGCGCTCCTTCGCATAGTCTACCTCCGCCCTGGCGTAATTATGGAAATGATTATACTGGCCGAACATCGGCCCAACGCTCGCCATCTGGAACATCAGCCACTGCATGACGTCGTACCGGTCATTCCCTTTTTCGGGTAAAAAGCGAGCCGTTTTTTCCGCCAGATAAATAAGGATAGCACCGGATTCGAACACCGCAATCGGCGCGCCATCGGGTCCGTCCGGATCAAGGATGGCCGGGATTTTATTGTTGGGACTGATTTTAAGAAACTCAGGCGTGAACTGGTCTCCGCGCCCGATATCGATAACGTGGGTTGAGTAATCCAGTCCTGTCTCCTCGAGCATGATCGCGACTTTTCGCGCGTTCGAGGTGTACCAGATATAGAAATCCATCATGGTGATTGGCCCTGGTCTGTTGAGCGGATTTAATCCAGCGCCACCTGCAGTACGGCCCAATTCTCAGTCAGGTGACGGCGTTCCAAAGGCCTTAAGCGGCCGCTTGCGCCGTGTTTGCGGTTTTGGAGAGGATACCGTCAATCATGGAAATCGCCTCATCTTCATCGAGATTCTGCACCGCGGCGATTTCACGCGACATCCGATTGAGGGCCGCTTCATAGATCTGGCGCTCGAAATAGGGTTGTTCGGGCCGGGAATCCGAGCGGTAGAGATCGCGTACGACCTCGGCAATAGAAACAAGGGAGCCGGAATTGATCTTGGCTTCATATGCCGGAGCGCGCCGGTTCCACATGATGGAGCGCTCAACCTTCGCCTTGCCCTTGAGCGTCGTCAAAGCCTTCTTGATAACTTTGTCCCCGGACAATTTGCGCATCCCGATCCGGTCGGATTTTTCAGTGGGCACCCGCACCGTCATTTTATCTCTTTCAAAGCTGATTACGAAAAGTTCGAGCTTCGCATCCGCAAACTCCCCCTCTTCAATCGCGATGATCCGGCCAACGCCATGCGCCGGGTAGACGACCT
>CAYOEI010000057.1:0-6257 GCA_964402825.1 uncultured Hyphomicrobiaceae bacterium | reverse complement strand
CCGAGGCGCGCACGCAAGGCATGGATGAACGCCAGGCGAAACATATTGCAGGGCTTCGCATCTTCGGCTCAAAGCCCGGCGCTTATGGCGCGGGGCTTCAGGCGCTGATTGACGAGCAGCTTTGGGAGAGCGTGAGCGATCTGGCGGAAAGTTATATCGGCTGGGGCGGTTACGCGTATGGCAAGGGCGTCGAGGGCGAGGAGCGCAAGGACGTCTTTACGCTGCGGCTGAAACATATCGAGGCGGTGGTGCAGAACCAGGACAACCGCGAGCATGATTTGCTCGATAGCGACGACTATTACCAGTTCGAGGGCGGCATGACGGCAGCCATCGAGCATGTGTCGGGCGAACGGCCCACTGTCTATCATAATGATCACTCGCGCCCCGAGCGCCCGGTTATCCGCACGCTGGAAGAGGAGATTGGCCGGGTGGTGCGCAGCCGCGTCGTCAATCCAAAATGGATCGCCGGCGTCATGCGCCACGGCTACAAGGGCGCGTTCGAGATCGCCGCGACGGTCGACTATATGTTTGCTTTTTCAGCAACGACAGGTGCGGTGCGCGACCATCATTTCCAGCTCGCTTATGACGCCTTTATCGCCGATGAAAACGTGCATGCATTCATCGCCGAGAACAATGAGCCGGGGCTGCGGGAGATGGCGGCAAAGTTTCTTGAAGCACTGGAGCGCGAGCTATGGACCCCGCGTTCCAACTCCGTTTACCATGAGTTGATGGCGATCACCGGTGAGCAGAAAACCCGAATAGCAGGGGTGGCGGAATGACCGATAGACCAAAAAAGAAATCCGAGATGACCGAGTCCGAGCTCGACGCGCGCCACGCGGATAAAATGCGCAAGAAGAAAGCAGCGCGGAAAAAAATTCTTGCCACCAAGACGATCGAGAAAGGTCTCATCATCATTCACACCGGCAAGGGCAAGGGTAAGTCGACGGCCGCCTTCGGGCTGGTGTTCCGCTCGCTTGGCCATGGCCACAAGGTCGGCGTCGTCCAGTTCGTCAAGGGTGCATGGGAGACGGGCGAGCGCGATGTGCTGATGCGATTCGAGGATCAGGTGACCTTCAAGACCATGGGCGAGGGCTTTACCTGGGAGACCCAGGACCGCCAGCGCGACATCGCCGCGGCCAAGGCTGCATGGGAGGAGGCGAAAAAAATGATCGCCGACCCCTCATACAATCTCATTCTGCTCGATGAACTCAACATCGTGCTGCGCTACAACTATCTGCCGCTTGATGAGATTGTCGAGGTGCTGAGCGCCAAGCCGGAAATGACTCACGTGATTGTAACCGGGCGCAACGCCAGGGAGGAGCTTATCGAGATCGCCGATCTGGTGACCGAGATGACGCAGATCAAACATCCCTTCCGTGACGGCGTAAAAGCGCAGGTGGGGATTGAGTTTTAGAGTCTGGCTCCTGGAGGTTTTTTCATGACAGGGGTATTCAACTGGAGTAAAAAAGCGCGTAGATAAAACCATTAGCAGCGTTCCACTTTAGGGACTGAAAGCGATTCCAGTGCGGTCGACCCAAGTCGGGGGCCAACGCTGGAGCTGCATTTAGAATAGCCAGCATGACTTTGTGCCGGCTGCCTCCTGAGATGTGACGGGTGCGATCAAACGCAAGCAACAGGAGGTACATATGACATCACGTATTCTGACTATCCTTACCATTCTCGCCCTGCCGGGAAGCGCCCTGGCGGACGTCGGACATATTGCCGAACAGGGCCACGGCCATTCCCACTGGGATATCTATGTTCTGCTGGGCTGCGTCTTGATTGGCCTGGTGGTTCTGGCGCACACCTATATGTCAGAGGGCTAGACCATGAGCGAAAAAACTGGCGTCATGGTGTGCGGCCATGGCAGCCGCGATGAGGGCGCCGTAACACAGTTCGCCCGCGTTGCGGAGGGCCTGCGCAAACTCATGCCCGATACGCCGGTCGAGTATGGTTATCTGGAATTCGCCACGCCGATTATCCGCAAT
Source organism: uncultured Hyphomicrobiaceae bacterium (assembly GCA_964402825.1). Lineage (GTDB taxonomy): Bacteria > Pseudomonadota > Alphaproteobacteria > Rhizobiales > Methyloligellaceae > UBA2767. Next base: position 4,269 of record CAYOEI010000057.1, on the reverse strand, counting down.
GGTCTCGACAAGCTGCGGGATCAGGGCGTCACGCGTATCCTCGCCGTGCCGGGCATGCTGTTCGCCGCGGGGCATGTGAAGAACGATATCCCGTCGGTGCTCAATACCTATGCCGCGCAAAATGAAGGCGTCACAATTGAGCTCGGCAAGGAACTCGGCATAGACCCCAAAATGATGCATGCGGCGGGGGCGCGCATCCAGGAGGCCCTTGACGCAGCCAGCGATGACGTTTCCTTGCATGAAACAATGCTGGTCGTCGTTGGGCGCGGCGCATCGGACCCGGACGCAAACGGCAACGTCACTAAGGTCATGCGGCAGCTGTGGGAGGGGTTTGGTTTTGGCTGGGGCGAAACGGTTTATTCCGGCGTCACCTTTCCGCTGGTGGAGCCCGGGCTGGAACATGCCGCGAAACTCGGTTTTAAACGCATCATAGTCTTTCCCTATTTTCTCTTCACCGGCATTCTCATTGATCGCATTTATGAACACACCGACCGGGTCGCCAAGCGCCACCCGGAAATTGAATTCATCAAGGCGTCATATCTCAACGACCATCCGATGGTGATTGAGACTTTTAAGGAACGTGTGGAGCAAATTCTCACCGGCGATACGGCGATGAATTGCGGGATGTGCAAATACCGCACCCAGGTGCTGGGTTTCGAGGATCAGGTGGGACTGGCTCAGGAAAGCCATCACCATCACGTGGAAGGTATCGGTTCCGGGCACTCGCATGATCATGACCACTCTCACGATCATGGGCATCACCCTTATCCCCATGCGGACCATCCGTTGGGGCCAAAAACGCTCAAATAGGGTGTGAGGAAATGACAACGCCGAACTATCTGAAAGATCCGCAAGCGATCTATGACGCCTCCTTTGCGCTCGTGCGCGCCGAGGCTGATCTCACAAGCCTGCCTGCATCGCTTGAGAGCGTGGCGGTGCGCATGATCCATGCCTGCGGCATGACGGATATTATACAGGACCTGCGCTTCGATCCGAACCTGGCCGGGGCGGCGGCGGCGGCGCTTAAATCCGGCGCGCCGGTCATTGCCGATTGCGAGGCCGTGGCCGCGGCCCTCACGCGTGATTTTCTCCCCAAACAAAACAATATCATTTGCACCCTCAACGATGCCCGCACCCCGGCGCTTGCACAAAGCCATGCGACCACGCGTTCTGCCGCGGCTGTGCGTCTGTGGGAAACGGAAGGGGCCATCATCGTCATCGGCAATGCGCCGACGACGCTGTTCGCTCTGCTGGAGGCGATCAATGAGGGAGCGGGCAAACCAGCCGCAATCATCGCCACGCCGGTCGGTTTTGTCGGCGCGGCTGAGTCAAAGCAAAAGCTTGTGTCGCAGAAGCACGGTGTGCCGTATCTCACGCTGCTCGGGCGGCGCGGCGGGTCCGCCATGGCTGCGGCGGCCCTCAACGCCATTGCGCTGGGGTCAAACTCATGAGCGCATGGCTCACCATTATAGGCGTCGGCGATGACGGTGTGGATGGGCTTGCAACCGGCCCCCGCGCGCTCATCGGTGCGGCGGACATCATCGTTGGCTCGCGGCGCATCCTTGAGCGGGAAGAGCTGGGAAATACCGAAACCCATATCTGGTCCTCGCCAATCGCAGACATGCTCACGCAGATTGATAGCTGGAAGGGCAAAAACGTCGTTATCCTCGCCACCGGCGACCCGATGTTTTTTGGTGTTGGCGCGACGATTGCCAGGCATATTCCGCCCGGGGAAATGACTGTTATCCCCGCGCCTTCGGCCTTCTCTCTTGCTGCGGCAAGGCTCAAATGGCCGCTGCAGGATGTCGAAACAATTTCACTCCATGGCCGTCCCGTCTCCCTGATCCAGCGGTTTTTGCAACCCGGCATGAAAGTGCTGGCGCTGACTGCAGGCGGTGAAACCGTGCAGGAGGCGGCGGCGCTGTTGTGCGCACACGGGTTCGGGGAGAGCAGGCTCACCGTGCTGGAACATATGGCCGGGCCCTATGAACGCATTGTGAAGCTCACCGCGGAGGAATGCGGCTCTCAGAATTTCGCGGACCTCAACACGCTCGCCATCGAATGCATCGCCGGGGTTGATGCAAAAGTTTTGCCGCGGACACCGGGCCTGCCGGATGAAGCATTTTGTCATGACGGGCAACTGACAAAACGCGAAGTGCGCGCCATAACGCTGGCCGCGCTGGGACCCACACGCCATGCGCTTCTATGGGATGTGGGCGCGGGCTGCGGCTCAATCGCCATCGAGTGGATGCGCGCCGCGCGCGGAGCGCAGGCCATCGCTTTTGAGCAAAACCCCGATCGGATAAAACTGATTGCGGAAAATGCAGTGGCGCTTGGCGTTCCGGAGCTGGAAGTGGCCGCCGGTGATGTAGAGCAGACGCTGCAAGGCCATCTCGCACCCTCGGCCATCTTCCTCGGCGGCGCGGTTACCAATGAAAATGTTTTCAAGACCTGCTGGGCGGCATTGCCGCCGGCCGGCCGGCTGGTGGCCAATGCGGTGACGCTGGAAGGCGAGGCTGCGCTGATTGCACGCCATGAGGCGCATGGCGGTGAGCTTGTGCGCATCGGCATCTCTCATGTGGCGAGTATCGGAACGAGGCGCGCGCTCAAGCCCCGCCTGGCCGTCATCCAGTGGCGTGTGACCAAGGGAGGTGCATGATGACCGCTCGCGGTATCCTGTTTGGCGTTGGCGTGGGTCCAGGCGACCCGCAACTCCTCACGCTCAAGGCCTGCGAAGTGATAGGTTCAGTTGATGTTCTGGCCTATCCGGTGAATGGCTCCGGGATAAGCTATGCGCGGTCAATCGCGGCCAGTGTCATTCCTGACGGCGCGGTCGAGCTTGCCATCCATGTGCCCATGAAGGTGGAACGCGGACCGGCGCGAGATGCATATGATCGTGCTGCAAAAACCATCTCGGACCATCTCGGCGAGGGGCGAAGCGTTGCTTATCTGTGCGTTGGCGACCCGCTTTTTTATGGCAGCTTCATGTATCTGGCGGCTCGGCTCGGCGGGGATCATGTTGTCGAAGTTGTTCCGGGCGTCACATCCATGTCGGCCTGCGCCGCGCGCACGAAAACACCGCTGGGCGGGCGTAATGATATTTTGAGCGTGGTGCCCGCGACGCTTGATAGAGACGCGCTTGCAACCGCCATTGCGGAGGCGGATACGGCCGTCATCATCAAGGTTGGGCGGCATTTTGGAAAAATACGCGATGTGCTGCGTGACGCCGGACTGATGGGCTCCGCCGTCATTCTTGAAAGCGCCACTGGCGAGGATGAACGCATCATACCCCTTGAAGAGGCGGGTGAAGGCGACGCTCCCTATTTCTCAACCATCCTTGTGCGCCGGGGAGAATTATCATGAGCGTTTCTCCCGTTATAATCGTGCTGGGGCCATCTGGTCTTGGGACCGCGAGGCGCATCAAGGCGGCGCTGGAGGGGGCGGACATTCATGGCCTGAAAGCGCGGGCGCCTGATGCAGATGTCACTTTCGAAAAGACCGCCGCGCATATCGCTGATCTGTTCCGCGAGGGCAAGCCCCTCATCGGCATCTGCGCCTCGGGAATCCTGGTCCGCGCATTAGGGCCTCACTTGGCCAGCAAGCATGAGGAGCCGCCGGTCATCGCCGTGGCCGAGGATGGGTCGGCTGTGGTGCCGCTGCTCGGCGGGCATCATGGCGCGAACGACCTGGCGCGCCAGATTGCGGAAATCCTCGGCTGTGATCCAGCCATCACCACGGCTGGGGACTTAACGTTCGGCGTGGCGCTGGACGCACCCCCTTTGGGCTGGACGCTGGCAAATCCGGAGCACGCCAAAGATGTGATGGCGGCGCTGCTTGCTGGTGCTCATGCACGCATCACCGGCAATGCCCCATGGCTGGACGAGGCCAATCTGCCGCTCAGTGAAGATGGCGAGGTCGAACTTTCGGTCACCCATACCAACCTACCCGGATCGCCTTCAAAACTTGTGTATCACCCCCAAAGCCTCGCACTCGGGGTGGGGTGCGAGCGGGACTGCGAGCCCGGTGAACTGATCGAGCTGGTCACCAGGACACTTGAAGCCAATAACCTTGCTTCGGGTGCAATTGCCCTTATCGCCTCGCTGGACGTCAAAGCCGATGAGGCGGCAGTCCATGCGCTTGGAAAACATCTGGGTGTGCCAGCGCGTTTCTTCACGGCGCAAGAGCTGAATGATCAATCACCGCGCCTCAAAAATCCTTCGGACATTGTTCTGCGCGAAGTTGGTTGCCCTGGCGTGGCGGAAGGCGCGG
>CAYOEI010000056.1:0-5505 GCA_964402825.1 uncultured Hyphomicrobiaceae bacterium | reverse complement strand
GGTGGTTGTAGTCGAGTCGCCAGCGGTCGATTACCCAGCGGGCTTCCTCCAGGCTCAAGAACAGCTCCCGGTTCAAGAGTTCGTCACGTAGCTTGCCGTTGAAGCTCTCCACGTAGCCATTTTCCCAAGGGCTGCCCTTGGCAATAAACAACGTCTTCACTTCGGCGCGTTCGAGCCAGCGGCGAACCGTCTTGGCCACGAACTCTGGCCCGTTGTCGCTCCGGATGTGATGCGGCACGCCGCGAATTGCAAAGAGATATTGCAAGACGCCCACCACGTCCTGGGCCGTGAACGAACGGGCCACCTCGATCGCCAAACACTCACGAGTAAATTCGTCGATCACCACCAGTAGCCGGATCTGCCGTCCGTCTTCCAGCCGATCGGCCACGAAGTCGTACGACCAGACGTGGTCCTTATGCAGAGCCCGATGACGGACGCAGCTGTTCTCGCTCCCGCCTGGAAAACGTCTCCGGCGATGGTGTTTTCTCGGGACTTGCATGTTCTCTCGCTTCCAAAGACGGTGGACCCGCTTGGGATTCACCTGCCAATGACGCTCGACCAGCAGTCGATGAATACGCTCCGCTCCAAAGCGTGGGCGTTGCCTGGACAAAGCACGCATCTCACGAAGCAATCGTGGTTCATCGTCTGGCCGGCGCGATTGGTATCGTTGAGTGCTACGTGGTTGGTCGAGCACGCGGCATGCGCGACGCTGCGACACCTTCTCTGGCCCCAAACGGCGACGCACTTCGACGATCGTTCGCCGTCGTCGTTCGGGGCCTACCAGTTTCCCTTCGCGGCTTCCTTCAAAATCTCCATGTCGAGTGCCTGCTCGGCCACCATCTTCTTCAGCCGAGCATTCTCTTTCTGCAGTGCCTTCAATTCCTTGGCCATCTCCGGAGCCATGCCACCGTATTTCTGTCGCCAGCGGAAATAAGTTTGTTGGGCGATCCCCAACACCTTACAGACCTCGGGAACCTTCTTGCCTTTGCCGAGTTCCACGTCAGCACGACGGAGCATTGGAATAATCTGGTCAACTTGATAGCGCTTCTGAGGCATCTGAAAATCCTTTCCGGGCCTTCGGCCCGGCATGGATTCTCTCATATCGATTGGCACTATTCACAGGGGTAAGGTCAATTAGATACGGCCGTTATTCATGCCACTACCGTTAAGCAGGCAGCGCCTCCCGGAGACGACACGAGCCTCTATCACATTTTTGAGCGATTAAATAGTGGAGGCCGTAGACTGACACATCAAGAAATGAGATTGGCACTCTATCATGGAAGCCTTATCGATTGCGTTAAGGAACTCAATGAAAACGAGGATTGGCGGAGGGTATATGGGAAAGTACATAGTCGGCTAAAAGATCAGGAATTGATTCTGAGGTTTTTTGCCTTATGCGAGGATATCGAAAAATACGAGCGGCCTTTATCGGAATTTCTTAATAAATATGCTGGGAGAAATCAAAACATCGCTGAACGACGACTAAAGAACCTTTCTGAGTTATTTTTGAAATCAATTTCTGTATTTCTGTGTTTAAGCCCCGGAAGGCCGTTTAGGCTGACAAAAACCTTAAATGTGGCTGTTTTCGATTCATGTATGGTTGGTATGGCTAAGAGAATCGCCGCTATGCCAGAGAACGAACCCGATGTAAATGCAGTTGAGAAGGCGTATGCCGCACTGTTAGCAGACGAAGACTATGTGGTATCCGTATCGCGTTCAACTGCCGATGAAGCATTTGTTCGGCGCCGAATTGAAAAGGCCACTCTCGCGTTTGCAGGATGTTAAGCGATGCATTCACGAGCTCTATTCAGTCAGCATCAACGATTGGAGTCATTGTTTGATAAAGCCGAACATTTTAGTAACGAGCAGATGGAACTACGATCTCACTGGGCACGTTATCTCTGCGTCTTGTCAGCTGGCTTTATTGAAAATGCACTTGTTGACGTCTACTCAACATATGCACGATCTTGTGCCAGCCGCTCTATTGGCAATTATGTAGAGAATAGCCTTCGAAAGGTTCACAGCCCTAAATCTAGCCGTTTTCTACAGACAGCTCGCGCATTCAATAGTGACTGGGAAGCGAGTCTTAAAGAGTTTCTTGATACGGATGGGCGAAGGGAAGCGATTGACGGAATAATGAGTAACAGGCATCTAATTGCACATGGAAGAGAAACGGATATTACCCTTGGTCGAGTATCAGGGTATCTTAAAAAAAGCGTTCAAGTCGTCGATTTCATTGCGAATCAATGCGGCAATGCCTAGGATTGTTGGCGATGCGGTGACGTCTCAAACGGTGGAGTCTCTCATGTCATCAGCACCCGAGAGACACTCGCCATCGGATATTGATGACGTGCCTCCCCATTGACCCGATTTAACATGCACTCACGCAATAGACGTCAATTACGATTCCGATTGTCGGCGGTTCACCGGGGGATACGTCTCGATCTTCGATTCTGAAAGTCCTTTGGTCAACGATGTACTCCAGTATGTCGGATCCGTCATCGGAGGGAATGCGTAATTGTTGCATCTTCTCGCCACCGCGCGTACACGCAAAATAATTCAATGCGTTGTTCGTCGGTGTGGTCGTAACACTGGCGCTGTCTTCAGAATTGCCCGTTATCCCATTGACAATCGTCGTAGTTCTTGTTTTATCGTCCAACTTGCCCCCTTGGAAATGAAAGTGAATTTCGTTAACAAAATGAACATGGCCTTCTCGAATTCGGATATTGCCTCCGTATTCCTCGTAAGGCGGGGTCACCCTTAGATGATTTATACCGTTGCCTACGAGATTGAAGATTTCACCATCGTGGGTTTCCAGGCAAATTACATCAGATCGGTTCTGGTAAGCTTGCTGTACCTGCAAAACGGTCTTTTTCGCCATACGTCTACCTCCCTGCTTTGTCCTCGTATTGCTTGAAACGGTCGTTAGTTATTTTGGCCCTTGAACCGATCCGGCCTCTATCGTACCAAGTGCAGTCACGGTGTCGTATGTCTGACAAAAATCCCCACTGGCCCAATTCCGCCCCTTGACAACTGGGCCAAATTTGGTAAACTAAAGCCCACAACTTTCGAGTATCAAGAAGAGCCGGCCTGACCGGTATCCTATCGAGCTCGCGATCGGAGAATCACTCCGCCGCGGGCTTTTTTGTTGGCAGTTGGCGGTTGTCAATACCAGGCGGGCGGGAAAGGATTGTTAATGAATATTAGTCATTCGTCATTACGCAGTAGTCATTCCTTGCCTTCGCGAAGCCTTTTCCTGCGATCCCACGCCAACAAATTCGACCCATTCATTGCCCGAACCGGGGCCCCCTGTGCGCAGAATCGCCGCAGAAAAATCGGGGCTTACCTTGCGACGGAACACCAACAAACGCGGCTCGCACCGCGCCGTGAAAAGACTCTCACGCACTGCTGACTCTTCCCCCCCAACCCTTGACGTCCCACCACCCCAAGTGTTCAATGCTGGGTACCCATACAGCCACGGAGGTGAAAATAACAGGACGCAAATGCTGGGCGCCGAACAGTGTGTTCAGGAATCGGCCAGCTTCACCGATCGCCCTATTGTATAAACACTCCGCGAGTTCGCCGAATTCGCGCGCCCAGGAAACACACAGTCGGCCAGAATTAGTTACGGACCTTCACGCTGGGAATTACCTATGAATGAAGAAATGTCAGAAGATTTGGATGAAGAGATTGAGGGTGATATTCCCCAAGAAGATGATGTAGTGCCATCTGTTTCTTACGATGTAACTAGTTATGGATCTGATCCTGAAGTCGAGGGATTGGTGGGGCGCCTCAACAGAGGGGACATCATTATCCCGTCGTTTCAACGAGATTATGTTTGGCGTCAACCGGAAGCCTCGAAGTTTATTGAGTCGCTTCTATTGGGCCTTCCCGTGCCAGGTGTATTTTTTGCCACGGAGGCCAAATCGAATAAGAAACTTGTCATTGATGGGCAACAGAGATTGAAAACTTTGAAGTTTTTTTATGAAGGATACTTCAATCCTCAACCAGGAGATAAGAGGCAGCGTGTTTTCTCACTCACGAAAGTACAAGAACCCTTTGAAGGGAAAACATACAAAACACTGGAAGAAAGTGATCGAGTGAGATTATGACCTTACCCCGATCTTAGTACCAGCCTAAGTGAAAGAATCGGAGTGCATTGATCCGCTGCTGTTCTGGAGTGAGGCCGTAGGCCGAACGGAAGAACAGCAGCGAGCGGCAAATGCCGCAGGGGTCTGGTAATCTAATGAACTATGAAGTCTATGATGGTTGTAGTCAAGCCGCCAGCGATCAATAACCCAACGAGCTTCCGCCAAGCTTAGGAACAACTCTCCGTTGAGCAGCTCGTCACGGAGCTTGCCATTAAAACTCTCCACGTAGCCATTCTCCCAGGGACTACCGGGAGCGATGAACAACGTTTCGACATTGGCTCGGTCAAGCCATTTGCAGAGCTCCTTGGCTACGAATTCGGGGCCGTTGTCGCTGCGGATATGTTTGGGTGCTCCACGCACGGCAAACAGATACTGCAATACATCAACAACTTGCATTGCTGTGAACGATCGAGCAACCTCGATGGCCAGGCATTCTCGTGTGAATTCATCGATCACCACCAGTAATCGAATCTTTCGACTGTCTTCAAGCCGATCGGCAACGAAGTCGTACGACCAAACGTGGTTCTTATGCTGGGCACGGCGTCGAACACAACTATTCTCGCTACCACAACGAGGCAATCGTCTGCGACGGTGCTGTTTTTGAGGCACTTGCATGTTTTCTTCCCGCCAAAGTCGTTCGACCCGTTTGTGATTGACACGCCATCCACGCTCCCGCAACGCACGATACACGCGAGGGCTGCCGAACCGATGGCGACGCTGGGCAATGCTTCGCATCTCGGTCAGCAACTTGCGTTCGTCAGCCGCGCGACGCGGCTGGTAACGCTGTGTCGTGCGTGGTTGGCCAAGCACTCGACATGCTCGCCGCTGCGATACCTTTTCCGGCCCCAATTGGCGACACACCTCGTCAACGACTCGGCGGCGTCGCCCAGGGCTCAGAAGTTTCCCTTCGCGGCTTCCTTCAAGATGGCGTTGTCCAGGGCCTGATCGGCCACCAGCTTCTTCAGCCGGGTGTTCTCCTTCTGGAGGGCCTTCAGCTCTTTGGCCATCTCCGGAGCCATCCCGCCGTACTTCTGACGCCAGCGGTAGTACGTCTGCTGAGTGATCCCCAGACGTTTGCAGACCTCGGGGACCTTCTTTCCCTTGCCCAGCTCAACATCGGCCCGACGCAACATCGGGATAATCTGGTCAACTCCATGACGTTTCTGTGCCATCTGAAAAAATCCTTTCCGGGATAAAGCCCGGGCTGGATTCTCTCACATGCACTGGTACTTTTCACGGGGGTAAGGTCAAGTCTTACCTCGTGGATAGTCGAGCCAACCGCGATCATGATCAACGTGCTCAAACTCCAGATCAAGATGTTGGAATTTCAGGTCAGCTACGTCGGTGTTGCCTA
>CAYOEI010000055.1:0-6553 GCA_964402825.1 uncultured Hyphomicrobiaceae bacterium | reverse complement strand
CGCTCTTCCCGGCCTTGATCTGCTTGTAAAACAGCGCCTGGATGGTGAGTTTCAGATCCGCATCCACCATGCGCAGCCCGGTGAGATCAATCGCCCTCTGATTCCAGGCCCGCACCTGGGGTTTAGGTTTTGCACCGGATTTTCCATCGGGTTTGTTCAGCTTGTTTATGAGGTCCGTCAGTGACTGCTTTTCCTTGGGCTGCGACGCGGATGGCTGGTTCTTTGATTGTTCTGCGCGAGGCGGCGCAACTCCGGTTACCGTGCCGGACAGATACGGATTGAAGTCCAGCTTGTCGAATGCAAGCGTGGCGGTGATGTGCGGCCGCACGCCCTTCAGCTTCACGGCGGCCTGCCCATTACCAGTCATTCCATCCAACGCGATCTTCGCCTTGGTGAAGGTCAATCGATCCCCCTTGAGATCGAGCTGACCGGCAATCTTGATCGGCCCCAGCCCGCCGCCAGGCGGCAGGGGATTGCCAAGCCACGCGGCAAGAGCGCGCAATGACGGCGTCTTCAGGCTAACCGCGCCCTTTGCAACCAGAGAGGCTGTCGCCGCCAGTGACCCATCGAAACTTCCCGTCCCATGACGCGTGGTCAGGGAGAATACCGCCTTGGACAGCTGATTGCGCAGCAATGCCGGTACGTCATCAAAACTGCCGCTGAAGGAAATATCCTCTTTGCGCCACTCCACGGTGCCTTTGGTGACCAGCGGATCGGTGAGACCATGTTGCACAAATTCCACATTGATCGCATCCAGGCGCTGTTTTGCTCCGGTTCGCTGGTCTGAGTAAATCATCGTACCGTCGACGATTTTGGCCGTGCCGAGGCTGATACCCTCCACCATACCAACGCCGATGCCCCCGGCTTGCGCCTGCATCATAACCTGAGGCTTCCTATCGGGGGGCGGTGATAAAACGGCTGATGACTTCTTGAACTCCCAGTTTTTGCGCCCGCGTCCGTCGACCTGCAGATTGAACACCGGACGCACCAGAACAAAACGCTCAACCTCGACACGCCGCGATAGCAGCGGCAACAGTTTCAGATTTAGATTGAGAGAGCTCATGCTCAGAAGATTTTTTCCGGGCATGCCAGGCGGATTGGAGATGCTCACATCTTCCAACTTCACGCCGATATTCGGAAAAATGGAGAAAGATGTCTCGCCCTTGATGGTGAGGTCACGCCCAATCTGCTGCTTCACCAGGGATGCCACCTGATCGCGCACCACATCTTGCGGCACCAGAAACGCGATGGCGCCGATAGCGAGCATGGCCATAAGTATGAGAGTGAAAACAGCTTTGAACAGAAATCGCATGCCACTCATCCCGCCGCCACGTTTCCGCGAAGGCTGCGACTCATTAGCCTGTTTGGCAATTTCAGGTATCTCGGTTTCAGGTGCCGGTTTTTGGGGTGCCGGTTTTTGGGGTGCATGGGTTTGGGGCGCATGGGTTTGAGGGCTGGGTGCTTGAGGCCTGGCAGAGGTGGAAGCCATGGCCGGGTTAGGCAGGGGTGTTGCCGCTGGCGCCGGCGAGGGCTCTGCCGCGGGTTCGGGTGAGACCGAAGGCTCTGATTGAGGTTGTGGCGCGATGGACGCCAGAGAATGAAGGGCGGCTGTCGCGATCAACTCCGGCACGCGCGGGTCAAGCCCGATGGGACCTGTGTAGATGGCGGCCGCGCCGCTTTTAGAGATGGCCTCCGGGATATCATCGCCCGCATGCATGCCTTCGCCTGAGAAGAAACCGGCGACGACACTTCGATTGTGATGTTTGCGAAGCGCATCGAGAATGAATGGTTCCTCTTCCAGGAACGCGACATCTATTGACCTGAATGGAGAATGCTCAGTCATGGCCAGCGCGGCGGCGCGCGTGGCTTCCGCGTTGCCTGGGCCGAATTTCGATCCATGGCCCGCAACCAGCAGATCAATACTGGCCGGGTCAAGGTCCGTTGAACCCGCTGCGCGAAGAGCGTTTTCCAGCATCATCAACGGCACCCGGCGATCCAGACCGAAAGGCTTGAGGATCTTGAGCGGCACTTTGAGCCGGGCAGCGGCAATTCTCTCGGGCAGGATGTTCTGGACGAAATACCCATCGCTCATGAACATGGGATAGAGCAGGATTTGTTTAGCGCCATTTTGCTCGGCCTGCTGCAATGCAGCTTCCAGCGCCGGTTCGCCGTTCAGAACGCCGCCGGTCACGCAGACAAATTCGTGTCGCTTGGCCAGGGCCGCTACATGGCGCGCCAGCGATTCATTGCGCCCAGGACCGCCCCTATCTCCATGGGCGGCAAGCACCAGTGCCGTGAAGCGTTCAGGATGGGTGTTCAAACCGTCTGCCTTTTAACTAGCGATGTTAAGTTTTCTATTCGGCCAGCGCCTGCTCAATAAGCGCGACTGAGGCCTTATCCAGTTGCAACTTCAGTGCCGCATCCTGAGCCTTACCGGACATTTTTACCCACGTCTTGCGTAATATGCGGATCAGCTTTTCATCGTCATGCTTGGCTGCAAATGCGCTGAAATAATGTTCAAGAAATACCAGACAAGCGACATCCTCCACGGCCTGAGCCTCATCGTCATGTTTGAACTGCGCCTTGCGGATAAGCGATTGAACCCGTTCAATCTCCTCACTCTCATATCCAGCGCTCGCAAGAAGACCAGCCACCTCTTCCGCGTGCATCCGTTTGGCGGCGCCCCGCCAGGCGTTATAGCCCTTCCGGTCCATGGCGAACCCGGCGCGCGGCAGCGTCCATCTTTTAAGATGCTGGGCGCGCGCCGCAAGCTGTAAGTCCTCGCTCGCCTGCGGATATGTGCGCGCCAGCATATCGCTCATCCGCTGCGAATAAACCAGCTCCGCTGGACGCGCGCCCTCATCAGAATCGATCATATTCGGATCCTGAGAGTTGGCATCGTCGATGAGTGCAATAGCAACGTCGAAACGTGAAGACATAATGTTCTGGCCCCCGCTTTACGCGATTGTGTCGTCAAACACTTAAGTGGGTACGGATAAGGTTCCTGTCTAGACGCGCCATCGGGATTGTGGAAGCCCAAAAACCAAACGACGCCGGGCAATATAACCTGGACAATGCGAAATAAGCGCGTTCGATAGATACAAATGATAGGTGTATCAATGATTTAAATTTGCATCTCGCACCAAAAGTGCACATATTGCGCCAAAATTCACACCCCTGCACCTCGCTTGATAATTTAGAGAGCCCGCGAAACGGGGGTTACCAGTCATACTAGGGTCCGGACCCTAGGGTCAGAAAAACGACAGGATACCCATGAGCCGTTTGAAAAAATTGCGCCTGTTTGGCAGGACAAGAGACCTTGAGAGTCAGATTGACGATTTTCTCGACAAACTGTCGGAATCCACCGTTATGTTCCGGCTTGGCGTACGCACCTACCTTAAAGAGGGTTCGAATGGCGAGTTCGAGCAGAAACTCATGGCGGTGAACGCGCTGGAGAGTGAAGCCGACACTTTGCGGCGCAATATCGAGAAGGAGCTGTACACCCACACGCTCATTCCCGATGCGCGCGGCGATGTGCTGGGGCTGATCGAAACCCTCGACCATGTCATGAATTTGTTCGAAGGCGTGCTGTGGTCTATCTCGATCGAGAAACCGGACATCCCGGATGAGTTCAAATCCGGCTACAGAAAGCTCACCAATATGGTGGCGCTGGCCTCCGAAGCCCTGGTGCTCGCGGCGCGGGCGTTTTTCCACAGCCCGCACGCGGTCGGCGACTATAATCACAAAGTCATCATCTACGAGAAAGAAGCCGACAAGGTTTCCACCCAGCTCAAGCGCGATATTTTCGACTCCGATCTGGATCTTGCGCGCAAGATACATCTGCGCAATTTCGTCGAACAGATCGACAATGTGGCGGATTGGGCCGAAGACGTGGCCGACCGGCTCGCCATCTACGCCATAAAACGAACGGTCTAACGTACCGGCATGGATCCAACCATAATCATTTTCCTTTCCAGCGGATTGTTTCTTGGCTGGGCACTGGGTGCCAACGACGCCGCGAACGTGTTCGGCACGGCCGTTGGAACGCGCATGGTGCGCTGGGGTACGGCTGCGGTTATCTGCTCAGTGTTTGTCGTGCTGGGGGCGGTTATCAGCGGCGCGGGGTCTTCCCATACCCTCGGCAAACTCGGAGCGATTTCCGCACTGCCAGGCGCGTTCATGACAGCGCTGGCCGCGGCCATATCTGTTTATCTCATGACCAAAGCCGGGCTGGCGGTTTCCACCAGCCAGGCGATTGTCGGGGGAATTGTCGGGTGGAATATATTTACCGGACAGCCCACCGACACAAAGATCCTGACCACCATCGTCACCACCTGGTTTCTCTGCCCGGTTCTTTCCGCGGTAATTGCGGTCATCCTGTACAAGGCGCTGCGCGTCTATTTGCGCCATGCGAAACTGCATCTGGTGCGAACGGACGCTTACTTAAGGCTTGGGCTTTTGATCGCGGGCGCTTTCGGCGCCTATGCGCTCGGCGCCAACAACATCGCCAATGTGGTCGGGGTTTTCATCCCCGCGACGCCGTTCCCGGATGTGCAGTTTGCCGGTTTTACATTCACCGCCGCGCACCAGCTGTTCCTGGCCGGCGGGCTGGCCATCGCCGTTGGGGTGATGACTTATTCGAAAAAGGTGATGATGACGGTCGGCGGCGGATTGGGGCGCATCTCACCCATTGCCGCCTTTATCGCGGTTATCTCGCACTCTATCGTGCTGTTCGCCTTTGCTTCTCGAGGGCTTGAAGCCTGGTTGCTTTCGATGGGCCTGCCAACCATTCCGCTGGTGCCGGTCTCCAGCTCTCAGGCCGTCGTCGGCGCCATCGTCGGCATTGCCATCCTCCAGGGCGCATCCGGTATTCGCTGGCGGGTGCTCGGCAATATCGTTATGGGATGGATAGCGACGCCAATCATGGCGGGATTCATCTGTTTTATCGGGTTGTTTTTCCTGCAAAACGTGTTTGATCAGAAGGTTTTCTAGGTCAAATCGAATTACCCCTTGAACAGGCGGGTGTCTTTGCGCAGCTCGGTATACAAAAAATCATATAGGGCGCGCACCCGCGCTGCATCCTTCAAATCTGGATGGACCAGCAACCAGAACTCTACTGCCATATCGAACTCTTTGGCCAACACCCGTTTCAGGCCTGTTGCTGAGTCAGCCATGTAGCAGATAACAGCGATAAGCCCCAGACCAGCCTGCGCCATGGCTATCTGCGGGTAGACGCTGTTGACGCAAGCGCCGCGAGGCGAACTGGACATGATCTCATTGAGTTTTTGGCAGTGCCGGTATTGCGCCAGCTGGCCGGTCGCCTCAATGAAGTGATGTTGAGGAAGGTCCGATAATTTTTCCGGAGTGCCATACGCGGCAAAGTACTCTTCCGAAGCATAAATGCCGCTATGAGCGTATCCAACCATCTTGCCAACAAGGTCCTGCGCCCGGGCGCCGCCAAATCTGACTGCGATATCGGCTTCGCCGCGCAGCAGATCGCAATCATCACCACCGAGGATAAGCGACACCTCAATATCGGGAAACCGGTCACGAAACACTTCCAGCTTTGGCGCAAGCCAGTGACTCCCCAGACCTGAGGTGGTTGTCAATGTCACCTTTCCAGACGGCGCGGGATCGAACCCTTTTACACGCAGTGCCAGACGATGCGCCGTTGTCTCCATGGTCTGGGCGAGATCAACCAGCTCTCTCCCCGGATCAGTCAGAACAAGGCCCCCATTGCGGTGATCGAACAGCCGCGCGCCGAGACGCTTCTCCAGCTGCCCGATACGCCGGCTTACTGTCGGCTGGCTGACCTGAAGGGCACGCGCTGCTGCGGAGAAGCTGCCATGCTCAATTGTAGCTAGGGAAAAACGATAATCGTCCCAATCGGCCATGACCCGGGACTAAAGAAAAAAAGAGGCTTAGGTCAACATAATTATTTATTCCATTCGACGGTGTTGAATATTTTTATTGGACTGGTCTTCAAATTTGTTGGTTCGAAAGTGGGCGTCTTTGCGTTATCCAGACTATGGAACCGGCAGGATGTGCCATTGCGTTTGCAATGAATTTAGCGTGCTTGGGAGGACGCCATGGGGATCATCAGTAAACGGATTTATAAAACACGGCATTTCAAAGCAAGGAAAAAATGCCTGCATGCCCTGACTATGGCGGCGCTGATCGCGGCACTCGGCGTGCCATACACCATCATCACCGCGCCGCCGGCGCGCGCCTTCACCTGCCTGCTCAACACCAACAATGACGGCAATGCCGACACCAACGTCGATACCGATAGCGGTGCCGATTCCGGTGGTATCAACAACCGGCTGGCCTGCGGCAACGGCGCCAGCGCCACTGCGAACAATGCAACGGCCCTAGGCAACAACTCCGAAGCAACGGCCGCGGGTGCGACCGCTGTCGGCGTTTTATCTGATGCGACAGGAACTGATGCGATAGCTATCGGCAATTCCAGCCAAGCAACAGCTCCCAGTGCGACCGCGATCGGCTTCAACAGCGATGCGACCTTCGACAATGCCGTCGCACTTGGCGTTGGGTC
>CAYOEI010000054.1:0-2504 GCA_964402825.1 uncultured Hyphomicrobiaceae bacterium | reverse complement strand
AGAGGGCTCAAGCGCGATCGCCTGATCGCAGCCCACGCCGGTCTCGCGATTCGCGATGGCGCGCGCCTGCCCGGCGCTCAGCGCGAGGGCATTGGGGCGCGCGTCGAGCACGGCGAAATCATTGCCGAGTCCGTTCATCTTGCGCAGGGCTATGGACGTTTCATTGGTCATGCTTGCCTTATATGGGGAATGCTGCGCCGCCGCAATTGCGCTGCGCAACTCTCACGCCCTGGATATCCACGGGAATGGATGGAATTATTGGGTCATGACCCTCATCACCGGACCTACAGTTCAGGAATGAAAAAATCCCCTGTTTCAGGCTCTGTGATCCACAAATCACCACCTGAAATATCAAACCATGCTCCATGAAGACTGATATTTTGTTCCCTCTCACGGGCCGCAATAAAGGGAAAAGTGCGAAGATTTTCTAAAGAGTGGCGAATTGAAATATGTTCCAGGGTCCTTTGTCTCTCAGTCCCCGTCATCCATTGATTGGAGGCCATCGCCTCTGCCGCGGGCGCGAGCAAATCCATCCACCTGCCGATAAAATTGCCCGGTGAGAGCGGCTCGACATCAGGGTCAAGCGCCGCTTTTATACCACCGCACCGGCCATGACCGAGAACCACAATATGCTTCACCTTCAGGCTTTGAACCGCGAATTCGATCGCGGCGGAGGTTGAGTGATAATCAATGTCAGGTTTAAAGGGCGGCACGAGATTGGCCACATTACGAATGACAAAAATTTCGCCCGGAAATGAATTGAATATTATTTCCGGCGCCGCCCGTGAATCGCAGCAGGCGATAATGAGCGTTTCCGGCGATTGGCCATCTTCCGCAAGCTGCCGGTAGCGCTCGCGTTCATCAGTGAATTTACCCTTCTTATATTCAAGGTAACCCTTGAGAAGGGCCGGGGGAAAAGTGTTCATGGGCTTGGCATGGTCCGTCAATAGTTAGGATTCGGACCCTAGGGTTAGGACCCATTAATGAGTCCTGACCCTAATAACTTACTTGCACCATGCCTAGGGCCTGTTGAGATTCAGGGTTGTTGCGCCGGCAAGGCGCCGCGCGGCCGTGACTATATCACTGAGCGCGTCTGTGGCTCCGTCCCTATGGCCTTTCTCGAAGTCACCCTCGATTTGCCCAATCTGATTGGTGACATGCGCAAAACAGATGATCGCTCTGCCGCGTGCGCGGGCAAAGGCGTAGAGCGCGGCCGCTTCCATTTCCACGGCGAGAGGCAGCCTTCCGTCATGGCAAGGCGCGCTGGCGCTGGAAAATTCACATTACTCTTGGCTTGACATCAAAGGTCTGATAATAAGTTGCAAATAATTCCTATTTGCAACTAAGTGAGCAACTGCGAACCCATGCTGGATTGGCTACACCATAAATTTTCCCGTCGGCAGAGCCTGAAATCAGCGGGCAAGCTTGGCGTATTCGGAGCGATGAGCGCGGCGGCCGGGCTCGTGACGCCCGCCAGTGCTGCAAGCGGCAAAGCGGCAAAAGCGCATAGCAGTCACAATGGCGGCGCCAACCGGACGGTTGGCAGGGTGGATAATGAGCGCAATGGATTTGATCCGCACGCGATTTTGACCGACTGGGACCGCGGCACGGTCTCAACCGATGAACAAGGCCGGCGCGTGCGGACTTTCGAAATTACCGCCATCGACAAGGAAATCGAGATCGCGCCGGGCCTGTTCTTTCCGGCATGGACCTATAACGGCCGGGTTCCGGGCCCCACATTGCGCGCAACCGAGGGCGAGATACTCAAGGTTCGCCTCCGCAATGCAGGGAGCCATACGCATTCGATACATTTCCACGGTATCCATGCGGCCTCCATGGATGGCATCGAAGGCGCCGGGATGGTCGATCCGGGCCAAGAGTTCACCTATGAGCTTTCGGCAGAGCCCTTTGGCTGCCACCTCTATCACTGTCATGCGATCCCGTTGAAGCGCCACATCCACAAGGGTCTCTATGGCGCCATCATCATCGACCCGGACCCGGAATTGCATCCCGAGCACCGCGATGTTGCGTTATCACGCCAGCTCGGCTCGACAGAAAATGCGCTCTGGCAGGAAATGGTCATAGTGATGAACGGCTTCGACACCAATTTCGACGACGAAAACGAGGTCTATGCGGCGAACACCATCGCTTTTGCCTATATGCTCGACCCGATTGAGATCGATCCGAAACGCCCGGTGCGGATTTATCTGGTCAACGTCACCGAGTTCGACCCCATCAACTCGTTTCATCTGCACGCGAATTTCTTCGATTATTTCGATCATGGCACCACGCTCACGCCCACACTGAAGACGGTCGATACGGTCATGCTGTGCCAGGCCCAGCGCGGCATCATCGAGTTTTCATTCGAGGGATTTGAGCCGGGCCGCTACATGTTCCACGCCCATCAGGCGGAGTTCGCCGAGCTGGGCTGGATGAGCTTCTTCAAGGTGAAGGCATGAGCCGCGCGGTTACATATTTCGCCCTGCCGCTGGCCTTGTTCATCG